>JBDTMY010000219.1:0-8840 GCA_039934015.1 Chloroflexota bacterium
TTAGCGCTCGCGTCTCAGGTAGTCGAGGATCTCGGCCATGACGCGGCAGTCGACCTCGTTGTAGCGCGCGATCTCGCCCATGACCTCCGTCGCGCCGAGCGTCACGCCTTTGCGCTTCGCCTCGACCGCCGCGTTCCACGCGCCGGCCATCGCGCCCGCGCCATCGGCCAGCCCGTCGCCCCAATGCGTCTGGATGTGGCCGAGCGCGTGCAGCGACCGTGCGATGGGCTTGAGCGAGAACGAGAAAGCGCCGCGCACGACGAGCGGCTCGGCCTGCACGACCTCGTGCAGCAGATCGAACCACTGAAGCACGGGCCACTCGCGATCTGGATGTCGAGCACGGGCGTTGTCGTACGCGCGCTCGAAGTTGCTCGTCTCGGCCGGCGACCAGTGCACCAGCCGCGCGTCGCCGATGTCGCAGCCGGCCTCCGCGGCGACGGAGTGCAGGTGCGCGAGCCAGCCGTCGATCATCTTGGCCTCCGCCGCGAGCGAGAGCTCGTCGACCGTGAACTGCTCGAACTTCCACACGCCGCCCTGGTACGTGCCGGAGCCGATCTGGAAGATCACCGACTGCCCGCCCTTGCGCGGGAATGCCGCGAAGTCGTCATTCAGGTCCTGCAGGAACTCGAAATCGACGAACGCCTCGACCGGCGCCCGCTGCCGCCACACCTGCGTGGACACGACCATCCGCTCCGGGCGCACGGTCTCGCCGCCGGGGCGGTTCACGGCGAGCACGGCATCGACGATCGCCGCCTCTTTCTCGCTGCTGATCCCGAGCAGCTCGGACGACACGCGTGGATCGTCCCAGCGCGTCACGCCGAGGTCGTGTGCGCGCGCGCGATGCGTGGCGTTGACTCGCGGCAGGAGCGTGAGGTCGGCGAGCGCGGCGCCGATCTTCGCCTTCGCGTCGTGCCACGGACCGTCCTGGTCGGCCTTCATGTTCGGCCAGAGCTCGGGGACCGACGGCAGCGGAAGGACGCGCCATTCCGCACCCTCGGTCCGCAAACGACGGAGCCACGCTGCGGCCTGCTGCACGGTCTCGCGCAGATCCGTCCCGCGGCCGCGCACCACCGTGTCGTGCGGGATCCGCGCGATGCGCTCCCAGCATCGATCGCCGCGCTCGTCGCCCTGCTTCCACGCGCGGCCGGCGACGTACGACGCGGGGGGCGTGTAGCCCTGGATCCGCCCGAGGGCCTCGTTGTAGACCCACGCCTGCGCCAGTGTGTCGAGATCGCTCGGCGAGGTGGACAGCCCACCGTTCCTCAGGAGGTCGAGCGTCTTGAATTTCACATCGATGACGCGGTAGTGCCGCCCGTGCGAGAGTCCGATCGCCGCAAGCTCGAGTGGATCGCCCAGGAACGCTTCGGGGCACAGTTGGCCGAGCACATCGGAGCGCACGAGCAGGTCGACAACGCCGAACATCCGCAGCTGCGGATCGCGAAGGACGCCGGCGGCGATGATCGGTACGCCCGCCTGCATCGCCTCCGCCGTCGCGACCGCGGCCGACAGGGCCCTGGCCTCATCGGGCCGGTGCGTGATGCGGACCAGCTCCCAGCGCTGAGCGAGGTCCGCCAGGACCGCCTTCTCGAACGCGCGACCCTGTCGCATGAGGAAGCGCCCGAGATCGAACGTCTCGTCGTAGCCGGGACGCTCGTCGTCGCGCGCGAATCCGTGGACCATCGGGTATTCGTCGAGCCAGTCGAGCAGCAGATCGTTCCTGCACCAGTTGCGGGTCTCGCCCGCCGCGACCCAATCGAGCCACTCGAGGTCGGTCCGTGGGTCGCACGGCAGGCCGTCGTCACGCAGCACGATGGCGTCGCGGCCGATCGGGATCGCTAGCTCTCCAGCACGCTGAGGAGACCGCGCAGGTCTTCTTCCTCGCGCAGCGCTTTGGCGTCCGTCGGCGCGGGCACGCGCCCGCGGTTCGCCCAGTAGACGTCCATCCCCGCACGTGTCGCGCCGCCGACATCGTGCGCCGATCCCGCGACGAACAGGACCCGCTTGCGATGCAGGTGGAGGGCGTCGAGCGCCGCTGTGTACGGTCGCGGATCGGGTTTGTACGCGCCGGCGCGCTGCGCGGTCATCACCAGGTCGAACGTTCCGGCGCGCGCCGCGGCCACCGCGCCCAGCCGCTCGGAGCAATTCGTGACGATGAAGCGCGTATAGGAGGCGAGATGCGGGAGGACGCCCGGCACGTCGGGCCAGGGCGCGCATTCACCCCAGCGCCGCACCAGCTCATCACTCTTCGTTCGCTCGACGCCGGCGACGCCCGCGGCATCGCGCACGATCTCCTCGAATGGGCGGTACGGCTTTCCCCTTAGCAGCGACTGCGACGCGGCGTGCCAGCGCAGACCGAGCTCGCGTCCGCCCGCGACGTCCGCGAACAGCGACCAGGAGTCGAGCAGCGCGGTCAGGAGATCGAAGCCGACGGCGTCGTAGCGCATCACCTTAGTATCGGCGCGCATGCCCACTGCCCACACGACGCTCGCTTGACCACTGACATCCGGAGTCAGTGGCACCACTCCAAGACCGAGCCAGTCGCACGTGGCGGCATGGTCACGGCGGAGCACCATCTCGCGGCGGAGGCGGGCGTCGAGATGCTGCGCGACGGCGGGAATGCGGTCGATGCGGCGGTCGCGGCCGCGGTCGCGATGGGCGTCGTCGAGCCGTTCACCAGCGGCATTGGCGGCATCGTGGGCCTCGTCATACGCCGCGCGGACGGGACCGTCGCGTCCGTGGAAGGACCGACTCGCGCGCCGCTGGGCGCGCGTGCCGACATGTTCGAGCTGGTCGGCGGCGGGGCGCGCGCCGGCATGTACCTGTGGCCCGCGGTGAAGGACGGCGCGAACTTCGAGGGCGCCACATCGGTGAGCGTCCCCGGCCAGGCCGCGGCCCTGTGCCTCGCGCTCGAGCGTTACGGCTCCTTGCCGCGCACGCGCGTGATGGAGCCGGCGATCCGACTGGCGCGCGATGGATTCGAGATCGACTGGTACGTGGCGCTGTCGCTCGCGATGTACGCGGAGCGGCTCTGGAAGGCTGGCGACGCGAAGCACATCTTCTTCCGGCCCAGCGGCGCGCCGCTGCGACCGCCGATCGGGACGGAGCCGTCGGACCGCGTCGTGCAGACCGATCTCGCGCGGACCCTCGAGACGATCGCGCGCGACGGTCCCGACGTGCTCTATCGCGGCGAGATCGCCGAGGCGATCGTCGCCGACGTCCGCGCGAACGGCGGCGTGCTGGGCAAGGACGACCTTGCCACGTACGAGCCTCACGTCGGGCCGCCGCTCCAGACGATGTACCGCGGTCATCGGGTGATCACGCTCGACGGTCTCACCGGCGGTCCGACGGTCGCGCGCGCCCTGACTGTGCTCGACGCGTTTCCCGTCGGCGCGAAAGCGCAGGGCGGCGTCGATCACCTGCATCTGGTGGCGGAGGCCCTCCGCGCGGCTTTCCTCCACCGCTTCTCGGAGCTCGCCGATCACACCACGCATCTGAACGCGGTCGATAAAGACCGCACGATGGTCTCGCTCACCCAGACGCTCGGGCAGGGATTCGGATCGGGGTTCGTGCCGAAGGGCACGGGCATCGTCCTCGTCGACGGGATGACCTGGTTCGATCCGGTGCCGGGGCACCCGAACTCGATCGCGCCCGGCAAGCGTGTCCTGTGGGCGGGATCGCCGACGCTGATCGTGCGCGGCGACACGCCGCTGCTCGCGGTCGGTGCGCCGGGCGGCCGCAAGATCATGAGCGCGGTGACGCAGGCGATCGTGAACGTCATCGACTTCGGCGACGGACCGCAGGACGCGGTCAACCGTCCGCGCGTGCACGACGAGGGCGAGGGGCTGCTCGTGGATTCGCGCATACCCGAGGAAGTCCGCGCTGATCTCGCGGCGCTCGGGCACCAGATCGACGTGAAGGAAGAGACGCTCATGTCGGCGTGGTTCGCGCGGCCGAACGCGATCCTCGTCGATCCCGAGACCGGCGACCTCCGCGGCGGTGTGGATCAGAACAAGCCCGCCGTCGCTATCGGGCTAGGCTAGGCCCAAGGTGGCACGATTCATCGTCGAAGGCGGGACACCCCTACGCGGAGAGATCCGCCCGGCGGGCAACAAGAACGAGGCGCTCCCGCTCATCGCCGCCGCGCTCCTGACCGACGATCCGGTCACGCTGCGCAACGTCCCGCGCATCCGGGACGTTCGGGGGATGCTCGAGATCGTCAGCGCGCTGGGCGCGAAGGTGGAGGAGCTCGATGCGACCACCGTTCGCATCACGGCCGCCGATCTGAAGACCACCGACGTCCCGCCGGCGCTGGCCCGTGAGATACGAACGTCCCTCCTGTTCGCCGCGCCGCTCCTCGCGCGTCACAAGAAGGTCACCCTTGGACTGCCCGGCGGCGATGTCATCGGCCGGCGTCGCAACGACACCCACTTCCTCGCGCTACGCGCCCTCGGCGCCGAGCTCGACGTGGCGCAGGCCGGCTACGGACTGCACACCGGCGGACTCAAGGGCGCGGACGTGCTGCTCGACGAGCCTTCCGTCACGGCGACCGAGAACGCGCTCATGGCGGCGGTGCTCGCGAGCGGCCGCACCATCATCCGCAATGCCGCGAGCGAGCCGCACGTGCAACAGCTCGGTATCGCGCTCCTCAGGATGGGAGCGCGCATCAACGGCATCGGCACGAACACGATCACGATCGACGGCGCCGAGCGGCTGAAAGGCGTCGAGCACACGATCCTCAGCGACCACATGGAGGTCGGCTCGTTGATCGGGTTGGCCGCCATGACCCATGGCGAGATCACGATCAAGAACGCCGTCCCGCAGTACCTGCGTATGACGCGCCTGGTGTTCAAGCGGCTCGGGGTCGAGACGGAGGTGAGCGGCGAGGATCTCCTGGTGCGGTCGAAAGACCGTTACGAGATCGAGCATGACCTGGGGGGCGCGATCCCCAAGGTCCAGTCGCAGGTCTGGCCTGGGTTCCCCTCGGACCTCACCAGCATCGCCACCGCGATGGCGACGCAGGCTGAGGGCACGGTGCTCATCCACGAGTGGATGTTCCCTGGGCGAATGTACTGGGTCGGCTCGCTGGAGAGCATGGGCGCGCGGATCGTGCTCTGCGACCCGCACCGCGTCGTGGTCGTTGGCCGATCGCAGCTCTACGGGACGGATCTCCGAAGCCCCGACATCCGCGCGGGTATGGCCCTTCTCGCCGCGACGCTGTGCGCGAAAGGCCAGAGCGTCGTGAGCAACGTCGAGCAGATCGACCGCGGCTACGAGGACCTCGACACGCGCCTTCGGGCGCTCGGCGCGAAGATCGAACGCGCGGCGTGACATCCTTCGCGACGCACCTCGAGTGCTCGCGCGGCGGCGAGGACTTCCAGATCGACACGCTCCAGCAGACCTGCGTCATCGACGGCGGCCCGCTCCTCGTCCGCTACGACCTGGAGCGTGTCCATGAGGCGATGAAGCGTGAGGAGCTCGCGCGGCGTCCCGCGACGCTCTGGCGCTACCGGGAGCTCCTTCCCATCGAAGACCCCACGCATGTCGTAACCCTCGGCGAGCCGAACACACCGCTCCTCGACACGCGCCGGATAGGGGCGGAGCTCGATATCCCAGGTCTGCGGGTCAAGGACGAGGGCCTGCTCCCGACGGGTTCGTTCAAAGCGCGCGGCGCGGCGGTCGGTGTCACGCGCGCGCTCGAGCTTGGCGTCAGCACCCTAGCGCTGCCGACCGCGGGCAATGCCGGCGCGGCGTGGGCCGCGTACGGCGCGCGCGCGGGCATCCGCGTCGTCGTCGTCATGCCCGACACGACGCCGCAGACCATCGTGCGCGAGACCGCGTCGTACGGCGCCGACGTGTATCTGGTCCCGGGCTCGATCGCGGACGCGGGGGCGGTCGTCAAGAGATCGTGCGCGGAGTACGGCTGGTACGACGCGTCGACGTTGAAGGAGCCCTACCGCATCGAAGGCAAGAAGACGATGGGCTTCGAGCTCGCCGAACAGCTGGAATGGAAGCTGCCCGACGTCATCGTCTACCCGACCGGAGGAGGTGTGGGACTCATCGGGATGTGGAAGGCCTTCGCGGAGCTCCGCGAGATCGGCTGGATCGCGCGCGACGACATGCCGCGGTTCGTTGCGGCGCAGGCGACGGGCTGCGCGCCGATCGTGCGCGCCTTCGAGGAGCACGCGAACGAATCGCAGCCGTGGCCGGACCCACAGACCTTCGCTGCGGGTATCCGCGTGCCCAAGGCGCTGGGGGATTTCCTCGTCCTGCGCGCGCTTCGCGAGAGCGACGGTATCGCGCTCGCCGTGACCGACGACGAAACGCGCGACATGATGCGCCTGGTAGGCGCGATGGAGGGGATGCTGGTCTGCCCCGAGGGCGCCGCCGCGATCGCCGCCGCGGCGAAGCTGCGTCGCGATGGCTGGATCCACGAGAACGAGAGCGTCGTCGTTTTCAACACGGGGAGCGGACTAAAGTACGCGGAGTCTTTGCAGGGTGAGGCGCCGCGGCGGCTGGACGCGGGTGCGCTGCCGGATGCCTAGCGGAGGGATGTGAGATTGCGCGCGACCACGCGACCGATGGGAGTCCGTCGCGGCGTCCTGGGCGGCGCGATCCTCATCGCCGTCGGCGCGCCGTTCCTCCTTCAGGCGCTCAGCGTGGCGAACTCGAGCGCGTTCCTCTTCGTCGCTCTCGGTGTGGCGTTCCTCGCGGCCTGGTACGTCGGCACGCGGCAGTACGTCTACATCGTCCCGGCCGCGGTGTTGATCGGCTTTGGCCTCGGGATCGTGATCCCGACTTGGCTGCCACTGTCGCAGGAGGCCGCCCCCGCGATCTTCCTCGGCTCACTGGCGCTCGCGCTCGCCATCGTGTTCCTGATGTACCGGCAGCATCGCGGGCTGCTCATCCCGGCCGGACTTCTCGCGATCGTCGCCATCGCAGACGTGTTCGGAGTACACCTGCCGCAGGAGATGCAGCCGTTCTTCGTGCCGGTGGTACTGATCGCGGTGGGCGTCTACATGCTGGCGGAACGCTAGACCGACTTCGCGTAACGCTCCAGCATCATCGGCCAGCCATCCGCGGAGTCCATTCCCGCCCGATAGGCCGCAGCTTTCTCGCCGTGTCGTGAGAACGCGCGGTGCTCAAGGACCACGCGCGTGCCGAGCGCTTCTTCAGCGAAACGAACCTCGACCTCGCTCGACTTGTCCGAGTTCGGCTCGGGCATACGGTCGAACGCGATCTGCCAGCTGAACACGAGCCGCCCCGGTGGCTCCCACGCGAGGACCCGTCCCCAGTCGCATTCGAAATTGTGGGGTCCTCGCTCGAAGCAGGCGCCGCCAAGTCGCGGCTCGATGCCGATGTAGTGCAGGACGTTTTGCGACCAGGTGTACTCACGGGGCCACCAGCGCCCGAGATTCACAAAGGCCGCGAAGGCTCGCTCGGGTGGAACACGCACGAAGACCTCACGCGTAAGGACGTCCTCGGCCGCGACATTCTTCATGCCACGACCTTACCTCAGGCCGGGACCTACCATCACGCGAAGTGGATCTCGCGGCGGACATCCTCGCGCTCGTCGGCAACACGCCACTGGTCCGGCTGTCACGCATCGGACGGGGTCTGAAGCCGACGATCGTGGGCAAGCTCGAGCACCTCAACCCCGGCGGCTCGATCAAGGATCGGATCGGCCTGCGAATGATCGAGGACGCGGAGCGTCGCGGGCTGCTGAAGCCGGGCGGAACGATCGTCGAGCCGACGAGCGGCAACACCGGCGTCGGGCTCGCGATGGCCGCGGCGATCAAGGGGTACCGCGTCATCTGCACGATGGCCGACAAGCAGAGCCAGGAGAAGCGCGACCTGCTGCGCGCGTTCGGCGCCGAGGTCGTGATCTGCCCGACCGCGGTGCCGCCCGAGTCGCCCGAGTCCTATTACAAGGTGGCCGAGCGCCTCGCGAAGGAGACTCCCGGCGGCTTCCTGCCGAATCAGTACTACAACCCGATGAATCCCGAGGCGCACTACAACACGACCGGACCCGAGATCTGGGAGCAGACCGACGGGAAGATCACGCATCTCGTGCTCGGCATCGGCACCGGTGGCACCGTGACCGGCGCGGGCCGCTATCTCAAGGAGCAGAGCGCCAAGGTCCAGATCGTTGGCGCCGATCCGCAGGGCTCGCTGTACACGGGCGGCATCCATCCGTACAAGGTCGAGGGCATCGGCGAGGACTTCTACCCCGGCACCTTCGACAAGACGCTCGTCGATCGCTGGATGCGCGTATCCGACCGCGACTCGTTCCTCACCGCGCGCCGCCTCACGCGCGAGGAGGGCATCCTGGTCGGCGGCTCATCAGGCACCGCGATGTTCGCCGCGCTCGAGATCGCGAAGGAGCTGGACGAGGACGCGCTGATCCTCGTGCTCTTCGCCGATTCGGGCCGCTCGTACCTCTCGAAGATCTACAACGACGAGTGGATGCGCCAGAACGGCTATCTCGAACGCTTTCCGGTGCACGCGACGGTGCTCGACGTCGTTCGCGACCGGATGGGAACGCCCGGCCTGATCGTCGTTTCGAAGAGCCAGACCGTGCGCTCGGCCATCGACACGATGCAGCAATACGGCATCTCGCAGATCCCCGTGGTCGCGGACGGCGAGGCAGCATTCGTCGCGGACATCGTCGGCAGCGTCCAGGAGACGACGATGCTCGACCGCGTCTTCCGCGAGCCGGGGCTCGTCGACGAGCGTGTCGAGCGGGTGATGGAGGCGCCGTTCCCCGTGGTGCAGGCGAACGAGGACATCGAGCGCCTTTACGCGGAGCTGTCCGCCGGCGCGCCCGCGCTGCTCGCAGCGTC
>JBDTMY010000220.1:0-7086 GCA_039934015.1 Chloroflexota bacterium
ACGCCGCCGCGAACGACTCGGGTGACGTTACCGCGATGCTCCGCCGCGTCGTGGACGCCGGTGCGGACGCGGTAACGCGTACGCGCATGGAGAACCCGGTGAACAAGTCGGCCGGCGTCGTGGACGCGGGCGCGAAGGGCCTCTGGTATCTGCTCGACGGCGCGCTCGCCTTTCTTGAAGATCGCAGCCCGAGCATCACCGCCGCGGCGACACGGTCGCAGGCGGCACCGGCGCACGCGGTCGCCAGCGAGGTCTCTTCGTGGGCGGGCGCGTATGACGTCCAGTTCCTGGTCGAGTACCCGACGCGGCCCATCGCTGACATCCGCGCCGAGATGACGAAGTTCGGCGCCGATTGCGTGCTCGTGGTCGGCGACGAATCGGTGATGAAGGTGCACGTTCACTCGCTGCAGCCGGACAAGATCGTCGCGATCGGGATGACCGCGGGTCGGCTCGGCGATGTGGTCGTCGAGGATCTCGACGCGATGACCAAGGAGCACGAGGCGGTCACAGGCATCGTCATCGAGCCGCCACGACGCGGAGCCACGGCCGCGATCGGTGTCGTTGCGGTCGTTCCCGGTGCGGGCTTCGCGACCGTTGCGCGCTCGCTCGGCGCCACGCCGCTGCGCGCCGGCGCGTCGATGAACCCGTCGACGGAGGAGCTGCTCAGCGCGATCCGCGACGCGAACGCCGCGCACGTGATCGTGTTGCCGAACGACAAGAATGTGATCCTGGCTGCGCAGTCCGCCGCGAAGCTCGCGGATGTGACGGTGACCGTCATTCCGACACGCACCGTGGCGCAAGGAATGGCAGCGCTCGTCGCGTTCGATGCGACCAAGGAGCCCGCGCAGGTCGCACAGGAGATGCAGGAGGTCGCCGAACGCGCTCACGGGATCGAGGTGACGCGCGCGAGCCGCACGACGACGGTCGACGGTCAGGACGTCCAGGCGGGCGAGGCGATCGCGCTGCTCGACGGCCGCGTCGTCGCCCATGGTGAAGACGAGGCGGCGGTGCTGGTCGATGCGGCCAAGCGATTGACCGATGCCGAGCTCTTCACGTTGTACTCAGGCGCCGACGTCGACGCGGCGCGCGTCCAGCACGCCGTCCAGCGTCTCCGCGCCGCATGTCCTCGCGCCGAGGTCGAGGTGATCGATGGCGGTCAACCGCATTACCCCTTCATCGTCGCGGCCGAGTAGCTCGCTCGAGCTGCCGGTCACGGCGTTGCCGGGGATCGGAGACGACTCGGCGAAGCTGCTCGAGCGGATCGAGATCCGCACGATCGGCGACCTCCTCTGGCACCTGCCACGAACGTACGCGGACTTCTCGAAGTTCACGCCGCTGAAGAGCGTGCGAGCGGAGCAGGAGCAGACCGTCGAGGCGATCCTGGGCCGCATCGGCCAGCGTCGTACCGCGCGCGGTCAGCTCATGACCGAGGTCGAGCTGCTCGATCCGCAGGACCACTCGCCCACGAACGTGAAGGCGACGTGGTTCGGACGTCAGTTCATAAAGGAGCGCTATCCCGAAGGACAGCTCGTGCGACTCTCCGGAAAGGTGAAGTTCTTCGGGCGGTCGCTCCAGTTCTCGAATCCGAAGATGGAGAGCGCGGCCGCCGAGGCCGTGCACACCGGTCGCATCGTGCCGATGTATCGGCTGACGGAGGGACTCAAGGAGGGGCATCTCCGACGCTGGCTGCACACCGCGGTGATGGGCGGCGCGAAGAGGACGCCGGTCGTGCACGAGGTCGCCGACCCGCTGCCGGAAGCGATCCGCGAGCGCCGCTCGCTCGTTGCGATACAGGACGCGCTGCGCGAGGTGCACTTCCCGTCGGAGTGGAAGGATCTGTTCAGCGCCCGGCGGCGCCTCGCCTTCGACGAGCTGCTGGCGCTGCAGCTGGCTCTCGGCCAGCGGCGAGCGCGCTGGACGAAGGAGGCGAAGGCGCTGCCACTCCGCGCGGATGACGCGGAGGTCGCGCGTTGGATCGCCGCGCTGCCGTTCACGCTGACGCCCGATCAGCTGGGATCGTTCGAGCAGATCCGGTCGGATCTCGCGCGCCGCGTGCCGATGTCGCGGCTGCTCGAAGGCGACGTCGGGTCCGGCAAGACCGTCGTCGCCGCGCTCGCCGCGCGCATCGCGGTGGCCTCGGGCTCGCAGGCCGCGCTGATGGCGCCGACCGAGCTCCTCGCCGAGCAGCACCACCGCTCGCTCGCGACGCTCTTCGCCGGCGGCGGCCCACGTCACGCGCTACTCACTTCGAGCGTCACCGGTCCCGCGCGTCAGCAGGTGCTCGCCGGGCTCGCGTCAGGGGAGCTCGAGGTCGTCGTCGGCACCCACGCGCTCGTTGAGGAGACGGTCGCGTTCAAGCAGCTGGGGCTGGCGATCGTCGACGAACAGCATCGTTTCGGCGTGCGGCAGCGCGCGACGTTCCGAGAGAAGGGCCTCGACCCGCACCTGCTCCTCACCACCGCCACGCCGATCCCGCAGACGCTCTCGCAGACCGTCTACCGCGACCTCGACATCTCGACACTGCACCAGCTGCCGTCGGGACGTCAGTCGATCCGCACCGAGGTGCGACCGCGGGAGGCGCTCCCGCAGGTGTGGCCATGGCTCAAGAAGCGCGTGTCGTCGGGAGAGCAGGCGTTCATCGTGACGCCGCGTATCGAGGAAGATGCCGAGGACGACATCCCCAGTGCCGAGGCGACGTTCCGGGATCTCAAGGACAAAGAGCTTGGCGGCGTGCGTCTCGCTCTCCTGCATGGCCGAATGCCGGCGAAGGAACGCGACGACGTCATGCGGCGCTTCGCGGCGCGTGAGCTGGACGCGCTCGTCGCGACGACCGTCGTCGAGGTGGGGATCGACATTCCGGACGCGACGATGATGGTGATCCTCGGGGCCGAGCGGTTCGGCCTCGCGCAGCTTCATCAGCTGCGCGGTCGCGTCGGTCGCCGCGGCCAGCGCGCGTTCTGCATCCTCGTCAGCGACGCCGCCGGCGGATCGGAGCGCCTGGCAGCGATGACCGAGACCAAACCGGACAGCGACGACCCGCTGGACGGCTTCGACCTCGCCAAACGCGATCTCCAGATCCGCGGCGCGGGCGAGTTCCTCGGCAAGAGACAGAGTGGTGAGGGAAACGAGCTCCGCATCGTGGACCTCGCCGACGTCGATCCCGTCCTGATGGAAGAGACCAACCTCGAGGCGGACCGCATCCTCGCCGCGGACCCTGAGCTCGAGCGGTCCGAACACGCGTCGCTCGAGCAGGCCGTCGCCGATCTCTGGCGCCGTTACGCGCTCGCATGAGGGTCATCGCCGGGACCGCGAAGGGTCGCAGGCTCGACGCGCCGCGTGGCGGTGCGACGCGGCCCGCGACGGACCGGATCCGCGAGACGCTCTTCGCGATCCTCGAGCCCATCCTCGGTGATGCCCGGGTGCTCGATCTGTACGCGGGGGCGGGCACGCTTGGGATCGAGGCGCTGTCGCGTGGTTCAGCGAGCGTCACGTTCGTCGAGCGCTCGCCGGAAGCGCTCAAGACGCTGCGGAAGAACATCACGACGAGCGGCTTCGACGACCAAGCCGAGGTCGTCGCGGCGAACGTGTTGGCATTTCTCGAGCAGTCGATCGCCCCGTCGTATGACCTGGTCTTCTGCGATCCGCCTTTCGCGGATGTGCCGATCCTCGAGGCGACACTGGCCCATCCGCGTCTGGCCGCCGCGCTGGCGCCCGAGGCCTACGTCATCGCGCGGGTCATGAGGAAGCACCAGCCGAGGCTGCCCGATGGAAGCCGGGTGTTCCGGGCCAAGGAGATAGGTGAGGAGACCCTGCTGTTCCTGCGATACGATGGCGGTCGCGGAGGAGGATGACGTTGGACATTCAGTTCCTCGTGGAACGCTTGGAATCGCTCGTCGTGAACGCACGTAAGGTCCCCATGACGAGCCAGGTCATCCTCGAGCAGGCCGCGATCCTCGACGTCATCGATCAGCTGCGCGTCGCCATTCCCGAAGAGGTGCGCCAGGCCCGGCGCATCAACCAGGAGAGCGACCGTGTGCTGTCGAAGGCGCGCGAAGAGGCCGAGCAGATCATCGGCGCGGCCCAGGAACAGGCGGCGCTGCTCTTGCAGGACCAGTCGATCCTGCGGGAGGCCGAGATGAAGGCACAGGAGCTCCTCGATCGGGCACAGTCGAAGTCGAGCGAGACGATGAACGGCGCGGATCAGTACGCGGCCGACGTCCTCGTTCGCCTCGAGAGCGATCTCGTGAAGTCGCTGTCCATCATCAAGAGGAGCCTCGAGGTCATCGAGGAGCGCAAGCCGCAACCGACCGAGGGGTAATCGCATGATCGTCAACGTCGCGCCGCTGCTCAGGGAGCCGGTCGGCGCCCAGGTCGAATTTCGCGTCGCCGAGTCGCCGATCGATCCCAAGGGCGACAACGCTGGATTGCTGGAAACAGGCGTCGTCGCCATCGACGCTGACATCACCGCGACACACACCAACCCCGGTGCGTATCTCGAGGGGGCCGCCGATGCGCGCCTCGACGCGATCTGCAGCCGCTGCCTCATCCCGATCGAGACGCCCGTGCACGCCGACTTCGCGGAGCAGTACTACGCGAGGTTCGGGATCATGGCGGGCGAGTCGCTTGGAGAGGCTCCGACGGACTCAAAGACCATCGGATCGGACTTCAACATCGACCTGACGCCGCTGCTGCGAGAGGAGATCTTCCTCGCGACCCCGTTCGCGCCGCTGTGCCGTCCGGACTGCAAGGGCCTCTGCGAGGACTGCGGTGACGACCTCAATCAGCGTCCGCATCGGCACGAGAAAGCGGCGGACGAGCGCTTCGTCAAGCTCGAGAAGCTCCGCGACTTTCGCGCCGAGCGCGACTAGAATCATCAGGAACGTCATAAGGAGAGCAACGCTTTGGCACCGCTTCCCAAAAAACGAACACCCCATGCCGCGCAGGGCGCGCGACGAAGCCATCTGGCGCTGAAGGCGCAGAATCTCGTGCCTTGTCCACAGTGCAAGAGCCCCAAGCCTTCGCACCAGGTGTGTCCGCACTGCGGCACGTTCCGCGGCCGCCAGGTCCTGAAGATCAAGGCGAAGCGCACCGCGGCGTAGGCCCGTGCGCATAGCCGTCGACGCCATGGGTGGCGACCACGCCCCGGACGAGATCGTCCGGGGCGCGCTGCTGTATCGGGCGGAAGGCGGCTCAGCCGATGTCGTGCTCGTCGGGCAGGAGGCGCGCCTCCGTCCGCTGCTCAGTGGCGCGCACCCGGGCATAGAGATCCATCACGCGGCCGAGGTCATCGCGATGGACGAGCATCCCGCGAACGCGCTGCGCCGCCGGTCGGACACGTCGATCGGAGTCGCGACGACGCTCGTGAAGAAGAGCGAGGCCGACGCGGTCGTCTCCGCGGGCAGCACCGGCGCGACCATGGCCGCGGCGCTTCTCATCCTCGGTCGCGTGCGCGGCATCGATCGGCCCGCGCTCTGCGGCATGCTGCCGGTGCTGGGAGAGCGGCCGGCGACGTGCCTGCTCGATGCCGGCGCGACGATGGACGCGGATGCGAGGAATCTCGTCCAGTACGCGCGCATGGCGACGTGGTTCATGGACAAGGTGCACGGCGTGACGAACCCATCGATCGGCCTCATCAACGTCGGTGAAGAACCCGAGAAGGGTGACAAGATCCGACTCGAGGCGCACGCCCTCCTGTCGGCGAGTGACATGAACTTCTACGGCAACATCGAGGGCCGCGACGTGCTCCGCGGCATCACCGACATCTCGCTGTGCGACGGCTTCACCGGCAACGTGCTGGCGAAGGGGCTCGAGAGCGCATTCGACGTCGTTCAGGTCGGCATCCGTGGCGACATCTTCGGCGGGCCGCTCGGGAAGCTCGCGGCCATGCTGGCGTACCCGGGCATCCGCAAGTTCCGCCACCGGTTCGACTACGACCAGTACGTGTCGGCGCCGCTCCTCGGCATCGCCGGCGTGTCCGTCGTCACGCACGGGCGCGCGCGGGCGAGCATGGTGCGTTGGGCGATCGCGGTGGCCGAGCGAGCGGTCTCGTCGCGGCTGGTCGAGGCGATCGGCTCGAGCGCGGTCAGCGCGGCTTGAAACAGAGAGCGCCGCGCGCCGGCCGTCATCCGGCGCGTCGCGTCGCCTTACAGACCCTCTTCGAGATCGACTTCAACCGCGCCGACGCGAAGGAGACCTGGCAGCGCGGCTCGTTCCGTACCGGCCTCACCGATGAGGCGGCAAACTTCGCGTGGCAGCTGGTCGAGGGGGTCATCGAACACCGCAAGATGCTCGACGAGGAGATCCACCAGCTCGCGCCCGAGTTCCCGATCGAGCAAATGGCGCGCATCGACCGTAACGTGCTGCGCATCGCGCTCTACGAGCTTCGGGTCCTCGGCGACGCGCCGGCGGCCGCGATCCTCGACGAGGCCGTCGAGCTCGCGAAGATGTTCGGCAGCGAGGCATCGCCCAAGTTCGTCAACGGCGTGCTTGCTACGGCCGTCGGTGGGCGGAGGGAGCCCTCGGCTTAGCGCACCGTCAGCGGGACCTGCACCAGGCCCGTATCGGCGCCGTCCCGCGGACTTGCCCAGAAGACCTCGAGCGTGACATCGCCGCTGGCCGTAGCCGGAAGCTGGACCGAGATCTGGTACGTGCCCCAGACGGCGCTGGTGCCGCGGCTCGCGGTCGTGAAGCCCTTCGCGACCTCACGCCGGGCGGAGTCGACGACGCGCCACGACGTGGTCGCTTCGAACGTGCGCGACAGTCCGCTGACCGTGAACTGACGGCCGGTGTCGCCGGGCTTCGGCGCGTACACGGCCACTGTGTCGCTGAGGGACGATGCGAAGCCTCCGATGTCCACGACGATGCGGTCCGGGTTCGGCAGGAGCGCGACGCGCCAGGGCCGGTGATCGTCGAGGGCGAGCTCGTACGTCGTGCTTCCCCCAGCCGTGACCGACTGGATCGCGCGTAGCGGCGAGCGGTCCACGATCTCTAAGCCCGGCTTGATCTCGGTGCCCTTGACCTTGATCTGCAGCGCGTACTTGCTCGACCACGCTGCCTTCGTGTCATCCGTGCTTCGTCCGCTGACGG
>JBDTMY010000221.1:0-7924 GCA_039934015.1 Chloroflexota bacterium
GCGATGAGCTGCGATGGCTTCTTCTTGGTCTTCAGCATGAAGTCGAGGAAGAACAGGTCGGCGACGATGCCGTCGCGCTCGGGCAGGTGCATCGCGAAGCCGAAGCCGCCCGACTCCTCGCCGCCCATCATCGCGCCGGTCTCCTGCATCTTCGGCCCGATGTACTTGAAGCCCACCGGTACCTCGTGGACGGGGACGCCGTACTTCTCTCCAAGGCGGTCGACCATCGACGTCATGTTCACGGTCTTCACCACGGGCTGGCGCATCTTGCGGACCTCGATGAGGTACCACATAAGGAGCGCATACAGCGTCAGGGTCGTGACGAAGCGGCCCTTCTCGTCGCCGAGGCCGGCGCGATCCGCGTCGCCGTCCACCGCGAGACCGACGTCGGCCTTCTCGGCCGTGATACGCGCGAGGAACTCGTCGGTGTTCGGCGGGATCGGCTCAGGATTCAGGCCACCGAAGTACGGGTTGCGCTCGCTATGAAGCTCGACGATCTGCGTCTTGCCGCCGCCGAGCAGGCGCGGAAAGTAACCGCTGGCGCTGCCGTAAAGCGGCTCGCACACGATGCGGTACCCAGCGCCGCGGAACGCCTCGAGGTCGAACAGCTCGGCGACGCGCGCGAGGTAATCGGGCGCGGGGTCGAACAGCTCGATATGCCCCGCGGCCTTTCCGTCCTCGAAGGGCATGCGGCGCACGTCCTGCGGCCGCGACTCGAGCGGATGGATGATCGCCTCCAGCTCCTTCAGCATGTCCGGCGCGGCCGCGGCCCCCGTCTCCGACTTCACCTTGAAGCCGTTGTCCGGCCACGGGTTATGGCTCGCGGTGATGACGATCCCCGCCTTGGCCTTCTTCCGCATCGTCGCGTACGAGAACGACTGCGTCGGGGCCGCGGCCGCGGCGAGGAACACGTGGATGCCGTGCGCCGCGACCACCTCCGCCGCCGCCGCCGCAAAGTGCTCGGAGGCGAAGCGCCGGTCGTAGCCGATGACGACGCCGCGATCCGCCTCGCCGCTCCGCTGCACCCACTCCGCAACGGACTGAGCGCAAACGCGCACCGCATCGAACGTGTACTCCTCCGCGATGCGTGCGCGCCAGCCGTCGGTCCCGAAGACGATCTTCATGCGCGGACCTCCGCCCTCACCTGCCCCCGCCAGTACTCGAGCGTGTCCTCGAGCGCGGTGCGCAGTGCGGTCTGCGGCGACCAGCCGGTGCGACCGCGGAAGCGGCGGGCGTCGAGCGCGAAGTTGGTGGGCGCGCCCGAGCGCACACGCTCGGGATCCAGCTCAGCGCGCACCGGCACCCGCGCGAGCCCGATGAGCGTCTCGAGGATCTCGGCCACGGAGACAGCTCGTCCGGTCCCGACGTTGTACACGGCCGCGCCGGCATCGGCGAGATCCGTCGCGAGCACGTACGCCTCCGCCATATCGCGCACGTCGAGGAAGTCGCGGCGCGCGTCGAGGACGCCGTGCTTCACGACCGGCTTCGCGGTGCCCGCCTCGGCCTCGGCGATCTGCTTGGCGAATGCCGAAGCCGCGAGCCCAGGATGCTGGCGTGGGCCGATCTGATTCGCCGGTCTGAGGACCGTCGTGGCGACACGCCGCCGGTCGCCGAACTCGCGGACGAGGGCCTCCGACGCGACCTTCGTTGCGGCGTAGACGTTCGCGGGTCGCAGCGGCGCGCGCTCGTCGACGAGCTCCGAGTCAGGGGCACCGTACACATCGGCGCTCGACGCCATCACGAGGCGGACCTCGGGATGCGCATCGAGCGCGGCAAGCAGCGTCGCGGTTCCGAGCACATTCACTCGTACGGCCGAGACCGGATCCCGCGCCGCCAGCGTCGGGACCGCCAGCGCGGCCAGGTGCACGACGGCGTCGGGCCGCGCCGCGGCGAGAGCCGCGGTCACCGTAGCGACGTCGAGGATGTTCCCCCGGTGGACGCGCACGCGGTCGGCGACGGCCGCAAGGTTCGGGAACGGCGGATCCTCATGTGCGATGCCGTGGACGACGTCGCCGTGACTCACGAAGCGCTCGGCAAGATGGCTGCCCGCGAATCCCGTGATGCCGGTGATAAGGACGGTGCGGGGCACCGCTGAAGAGTATTAGTTCGCGGCGGTGAGCGCCGCCGGCACGGTCGCTAGCGGCAACCGGATCGTGAAGGTGCTGCCGCGCTCGACCGTGCTGGTCACGCTGATCGTTCCTCCGTGCTGTTCGACGATCTGCCGAACGATCGTGAGGCCGACGCCGCTGCCCGTGATACGTCCCGCGACATTCGAACCACGAGCGAATCGGTCGAAGATCCGAGCCACATCCGCTTCCGGGATGCCGATGCCCTCGTCGGTCACCGCGCAGAACGCCACCCGACCCTGTGGCGTCTCCTCGATACCGATATGGACGGTGACGCGGCCGCTAGCCGAGTTGTACTTGAAAGCGTTCCCGAGAACGTTCGCGATCGCGCGCTCGAGGCGCACCGCGTCCCACTCCCCCACGACCTCTCCATCCGTCTCGATCTCGACGGCCTGCCCGCGCGAGAGCTCGGTCAGCTCCGACGTGACGCGGCGGACGAGCTCGGTGAGATCCGTGGGGGCACGGTTCAGCTCCAGCGTGGGGTCCGCCTGGCGGCGCACGAGCTCGAGCAGCTCCTCGATGAACGCGGTCATCCGCCCGACCGCGCTCATGATGCGATCGAGGCTCGGCGCGTTCGCGGTCAGGTCGTCGCCCTGCATGCGCCGGCGGAGGAGCTGCGCGGTCCCGCTGATGACCGTCAGCGGCGTCTTCAGCTCGTGGGCGACGGCCGACAGGAAGTCATCGCGGGTGCGGACCGACTGGCGGACCTCGTAGTAGAGACGCGCGTTCTCGATCCCGACCGCGACGCGGCGGGCGAGCTCGCGCGCAAGGGGCAGGTGCGTGTCGGTGTAGACGCGCCCGGACTCGGCGGTGAGGAACATGATCGTGCCGCGGACCTCTCCTCCGACCACCAACGGCTCACAGATGTACGACCGCGGTGCGAGCTCCCGGTACAGCGCGAGCTCCTCCGGACTTCGCGCGGCGCGCTGCAGCATCTCGTCGCCGGTGTCGCTGTTCAGCTCATCCTGGCCGCTGCTGAAGACCCGCCCGATCGGACCACGCGAGCTCGCCACGTCCGGCGGATACGTCTCGTGCAGGCGCTGCGCCAGAGGCTGCTTCGCCGAGTCGGCATGGGCGACGGCGGCGCGAGTGATCCGGCCGCCTTCCACCATGTCGACCACGCACCAGTCCGCAAAGTCCGGCACCGCGATGTCCGCTGCGGTGCGAAGCGTCTCGGTGTACTCGAGCGATCCGGTGAGCCGCTCGCTCGCCGTCGCGAGCAGCCGCAGATCGTCCTCGCGATGCGCCACCGCCGCCTGCATCGTCCGCATCGCCGCGGACAGCTGCTCCACCTCGGCGCCGCCGGTCAGCTGCGGGATGATCGGCCGATCGCCGCGCCCGATCGCCACCGCGCTTCGCGACAGCTCGTGGAGCGGTCGGGCCAGGCGATTCGCGACGAACGCCGCGAAGAGACCGGCGATGAGGAGCGTGCCGAGGACCGCAGCTGAGTCGCCGACAAGACGATTGAAGAGGTCGCTCTCGAGCGCGGCCAGCGGCCGCGTCATCGCGAGCGCCCAACCGGTACGGGCGATGGGCACCAGCGCTCCGTAGCGGCGGTCGCTGCTGAGCGGCGTCGCGATGCCATCGACGGGAACGAACACTCCCTGCAGCGCATCACGCACCCCGGGCGCGTCGATGAGGTCGATCTCCGTCGTCGAGGGCTCCTTGCGATCCGATGCGTAGATGAGTCGCCCGCGCTCGTCGATGAGGGCGAGCTGCGCGTCGGGTGGGATGTCCACGCGCAGCGTCTGAAGGATCCGCTCCGGATAGAAGGCGAGGATGACGAAGCCCCGCGTTGATGCGTCGGCGCCGCGGATCGGCCGTCCGAACGCGACCGTGATGTCGCCGCTCTGCAGGCCGCTGATCGAGCCGCTCCAAACGCGATCCGCGCCGGCCTTGAGCGGCGGCAGATACGGTCGCGTCGACAGATCGACGCCGACACCCTCCCCCGTCCCCGTAGCGACGACCTTTCCGTTCGCGTCGGTGATGAAGACCGCGCGAACCTCCGGGTATGCCTTCGCCAGCGAAGCCAGGTAGGTGCCCAGGCTCGCCTGGCTGTACGGCGCCGTCGCGCCGCCGAGCACGCCGGCCATCGCGAAGGTCGTGTTCTCCAGATCGCGGAGGAAGCCGTCGACGATCGAAGCGCCGTTACGCGCCGAGCGTGTCGCGGTGTCAAGCTCGCTCGCTCGCCGCTCGCGGACCTCGTCCAGGTACGACAGCGAGATGATCAGAAGCACTGGTATGGCAACGACGGCGACGAGCAGCGTCAGCCGACTCGCTAGCGACCATGGACCGCGGATGCGCCTCACGGATCTGACCTTAAAGGCCGCGCGACCAATAGACCACCTTCACGCGAGACCGGCAACGCGAAATCGAAGCGGTCGACGTGACAGGCGAGCTCGGCGTCGCGACGCGGGAACCAGTCGGGCCAGCGCTCATCTTCGTCCACCCACAGCGCGGCGATGATCGCGTCGATGTCGGTCGGGCCGCCACTCAAACGCGCCGCGATGTAACGCGCGCAGGCCTCATCCTCATCCGAGATCTGGGCGGCACCGTGTCCCATCGCGACAACTGTGACGTCATCGGCCGTGCGCCGCACGTGGCGCACGGTCGCTTCAGCGATGACGAAACTACCGAGGACGATGCCGCGCGCCGCCGCCGCGGCGTTCACGCCCTGCGTCCCGGCGCTCGTGCGCTGCACGACGCGACGTCCGCTGAGATCGAGCCCTTCGATCGCGGATGGCGAGTTGCCGACGTCGAAGCCTGGGATCGGTCGGCCGTCCACCTCACCGGTCAGGAATAGCGAAGGGTCATCGCGCTTCAGCGCGAGGGCCTGCTCGTGATCGGCGACGAGCACGATCTCGCGCGCCCCCGCCGCGACGCAGAACGCCGCGGTCGTGAACGCGCGGAAGACGTCGACGATGACCGCGTGATCCGTCGCCTCGCTCGCGCCCACCAGAAAGCGGGTGACGCGGACCTTCACCTGCGCCGGATCAGAGCACGGTCGCGGTGAATGGCCGCCGGCCGCTGGTGAAGCGCTCCAGCGAGAGGTCGGTGATGTCGAGGGTGTGTGCGCGCCGGTCGAGCATCTCCTCGACGATGAGCTGCGCGGTCGCGGGCGCGTGCATGAACCCGTGTCCGGAGAAGCCCGCCGCGATGTACAGGCCCGCGACGCCCGGCACCGCACCTACGATGGGGTGGTCGTCCGGCGTCATCTCGTAGTAGCAGGACCACGAGTCCGTGATCCGCACGTCCGCGAAGAGCGGGTGCCGCCAGGCCGCGCGCGCGCGGACCCACGGCTCGAGCGAGGACGGAACGACGAGATCGGAAAATTCGCCGGGGACGAACGCCGCGGGCGGTGAGCCAGGGCCCTTCTCGACCCGGCCGTCGCTGGTGAGGTTCGGCATCGCGAATCGCTGCGCCGCGCCCTTGGGCCGAAAGTGGAAACCGGACTCGAGCTCGATGGTCAGCGGGACGCGCGACAGCGCCGGGTACGGGCGGGATTCCATGATCGAGCGCGCATACGGCCAGATCGGGACCGCGACACCGGCCGTGGCCGCGAGCGGCGCGGTCCAGCAGCCCGTCGCCAGGAGGACGCGCTCGCAGGCGATGATCCCTTCGGTCGTGCGCACGCCGGTCACGCGGTCGCCCTCGCGCACGATCCCCGTCAGGGCGACACCCTCGCGCATCTTCACGCCGCCGAGCTGAGCGTGCGCCGCGAAGCCCGCGAGCGCCTCGAGCGGGTCGCCGTAGCCATCCTCCGCGCCGAACCGTCCGCCTACGAGGTCATCGGTGCGGATGCCCGGCACCAGCCGCTCGATCTCGGACCGGTCGACCATCTCCACATTCACGCCAACGCGCTCGTACAGCGGCAGGGGGGCTTGGAGCTGCTTGAGACCCTCGACGGTCTCCGCGATGAAGAGGTAACCGCGCTGCTGGAAGTCATGCTTGGCATCGGTGCGCTCCTCGAACGAACGCCAGAACGCGACGGCGAGCTTCGAAAGACGCACGTCGAGCTCATCGACGAACTGATGGCGGATGCCGCCGAGGCCGCCCTTGCTCGTCCCGTGCCCCAGCTGGTCCCGCTCGAGGAGCACGACGTCGCGCTCTCCACGCTCGGCGAGGAAGAACGCCGCGGCGCAGCCCACCACTCCGCCGCCGACGATGACGGTGGAGGCGGTCGTCACTCAGCGATCTCCGTGAAACGCAGCTTCCCGCCCTCCTCGGTGATCCGGCCGAAGCGCGGGACATCGTGCGTGAAGCCGACGATCCACTTCTCCGAAACGGCGCGGGGCAGGATCACCTTCTTCGCGGCAAGCGTCTCGAGCGGGAACAGGTCGATGGCCGGGATCCACGGCAGCCGCAGGTGATGCCGGTCCGGCATGAAGTCCGACGAGAAGAACAGCGTCTCGCCGCCGTCGCTCACGCGCACCGTCTGCGTGCCACGTGTGTGACCCTGGATCCGGTCCAGGCGGATGCCGGGCACGATCTCGACGCTCTCGTCGATCAGCTCAAGCTTGCCCGTCGCCTCGAGGGGCGCGAAATCGTCGGCGAAGTACGAGCCGCGCGTGCGCTCGTTCGGGGAGTTCGCGTCGAGCCACTCCAGCCGCTGGAATACGTAAGACGCGCGCGGGAACGTCGCCACGATCTTGTCGCCGTCGCGGTAGGTGTTGCCGCCCGAGTGGTCGAAGTGGAGATGCGTGTTCACCACGAGCGTGACCTCATCTGGTCGCACGCCCCGGCGCGCCAGCTCGTCAAGAAGGCGCGGCGGCTCAGCGATGCCGAAGTTCGCCTTCGCGCGCTCGGTGAGCTTGGGCCCCGCGCCCGTCTCCACCACGACGACGTTTCCCACGCCGTCGCGGATCAGCAGGCAGTTCATATCCAGCGCCAGGCGGTTGCGTTCGTCGGCGGGCTGTTCCTTCTCCCACACCGGCTTCGGGACGATGCCGTACATCACGCCGCCGTCGAGGCGGAAGATGCCATCGCTGAAGATCTCGACCTGAAAACGACCGACGCGCACGACAAGGCAGTATGGGAGAAGTGGACGTGCGCGAGAAACAGCTGTGAAGGACGTGCGCGCGCAGTTCGGCAAGACGGCCGCGGCGTACGTGTCCAGCGCGACGCACGCCACAGGTGAGGATCTCGAGCGCCTCATCGTCGCCGCCGCGCCGCGCGGCACCGACCGCGCGCTCGATCTGGGCTGCGGCGTCGGCCACACCCTGCGGCGGATCGCTCCCTCGGTGGCCTTCGCCGTCGGAGCCGATGCGACGCTCGAGATGCTGCAGGCGGGCCGCGCAAGCGTCGTCACCGCTCCCAACGCCGCCTTCGCGCAGTCCTTTGCGACCGCGCTCCCGTTCGCGGACGCGACCTTCGATCTCGTGACCTGCCGTCTCGCCGCGCATCACTTCACCGACGCCCCGTCCGCCTTCCGCGAGGTGGCGCGCGTGCTGCGAGCCGGCGGCCGATTCGTGCTCGTCGACAACTACGCGCCCGACGATGCGGCGCTCGACGTGTTCATCAACGAGCTCGAAACGCTCCGCGATGCCTCGCACGTGCGCAACCACACCACGCAGGGCTGGCGCGCGCTCTTCGAGGACGCCGGCCTCCACGCGAGCGTCGAGACCGACATGCTGACCACGCAGCTCATCACCGAGGGCTGGCTGGAGCGATCGCAGACGCCCGCCGATCGAGCTGAAGAGGTCCGACGCCGCCTGCGCGCAGCGCCGACACCGGTGCGCGACGCATTTCACATCACCGACACGACGTTCGCGGTGCCGAAGGTCGTGATCCTCGGGAGG
>JBDTMY010000222.1:0-5329 GCA_039934015.1 Chloroflexota bacterium
CTGCTCATGAGCGGAGACTTCGTCGCGGGCATCGGGAACGCCTACGCCGACGAGATCCTCTGGCAGGCGCAGCTGCACCCCAAGCGACGCGTCGCGACGCTCGACGAGGGCGAGATGGACCGGCTCTCTGGAGCGCTGCGCGAGACGCTCGCGCGCGCGGTCGAGATCGTGGAGCACGAGCTGCCGCCGGAGCTGGGCACCAAGATCCGCACCCACCTGAAGATCCGGGGAAAGGTCGGCGATCCCTGCGCCCGTTGCGGCACGAAGATCGTGCGCACGCGTCACGGGCTCGACGAGATGTTCGTGTGCCCCAAATGCCAGCCGCCCCCGAAAGGGCAGCTGCGCTAGTCGCCGAGCGCCGCGATGGTGGTGAGGCTCGTCAGTGTCGAGACGGTCGCCCGGCCGATCCACTCGGCGGTCTGATCCGCCGGCATCGGGCGCGCGATCAGGAAACCCTGGATGGCGTCGCACCCAAGCGCCGCGAGCCGCTCGCGGGTCTCGGCGTTCTCGACGCCTTCCGCCACGACCGCGTAGCCGAGGCCGTGGCCGAGCTCGACCGTGGCACGGACGATCGTCGCGCTCGACTCGTCGGTCGTCATGCCGATGACGAAGGAGCGGTCGATCTTGATCTGGTCGAGGGGCAGTCGGTTGAGGTACGCGAGCGATGAGTAGCCGATGCCGAAGTCATCGAGAGCGATGTGCACGCCCATCGCGCGCAGCGAGTCCATCGTCTGCAGCGCGCGCTCCGGATCGGCGGCGAGGACGGTCTCGGTGATCTCGAGGCGCAGCAGCTCGGGTCGCGCGTCCCAGCGCTGGAGCAGCTGCGCGATGGTCTGCGGGAGCTGCGGGTCGTGAACGTTGCGCATCGAGAGGTTCACCGCCACGGGAACGCGCAGCCCGGCCAGCTCCCAGGCTCGAGCCTGTCGGATCGCTTCCGTCAGCACAGTGCGCGTCAGTCGCTTGATGAGACCGGTGCGCTCCGCGAGCGGGATGAATTCGGCTGGTCCGACGAGCCCGCGTTTGGGATGCATCCAGCGGACGAGCGCCTCGACGCTGGAGATGGCGCCGGTCCGGAGATCGATCTGCGGCTGGTAATACAGGACGAGCTCGCCCTCGTCGACGGCGCGGCGCAGATCCGACATGAGCGCGAGCCGTCCGGCGCCGTCGCGCTCGTGCTCCGAGGAGAACACCGCGAGTCCGGCGAGCGACCCCTTCGCCGCGTACATCGCGACGTCGGCGCGCGACAGCAGCTGCTCCGCCTGCGTCGCGTGCACGGGCGCCACCGCGACGCCGACGCTCGCGCCGATGTCGAGCGTCTCGCCGTCGAGCGGGAACGCCTGCTCGAGCGCGGCGAGCATCTTCTGCGCGACACGCGCGGCGCCGGTCTCGTCCGTGCCGGGCAGCAGGATCGCGAACTCGTCACCGCCGAGGCGCGCGACGGTGTCCGCCGTGCGCAGGCTCGCCGAGAGTCGCGGTCCGACCTGGCGCAGGAGATCGTCGCCCACGTCGTGGCCGAGGCTGTCGTTCACCGCCTTGAAGTCGGTGAGATCCATCACCAGCAGCGCGACCGATTCGCCCGTGCGCGGCTGCCGCAGGAGCTGCTGCTGCAGGCGTTCGATGAGCAGCGCGCGGTTGGGCAGACCGGTGAGGAGATCGTGGAAGAGCTGGTATTCGCGCTGTTTGCGCAGCTCGAGCAGCTCGCGTATCGCGCCCGCCATGATGAGCGCGGTCATGAGGTAGAGGGACACCGCGAACGCGACGCGCTGGATCTCGATGGCGTAACCGTACGTCGCCTGTCGCCAGACGACGATCGCGAGGTACGCGGCCGTGATGATGATGGTCGAAGTGAGCGCGCCCAAGCGGCCGAAACGAAAAGCCGAGCCGATGATGATGAGCACCCCGACCATCCACGCGATCCACTGCGGATCCGCGGCGAACACCCAGATCGTGTAGATGACGACGGACGTGTCGACGACGAAGCTGAAGCGCGCGACCCGCTCGTAGCCAGCGGTGGTCCGCGCTCCCTCCACGAGGCGCGTGTTGATGAGCGTCCAGGCGAGGAGGGCCGTGCCGAGGACGAGCACGTGACCCGGTGCGAGGCTCGGGAAGAGCGGGCCGAGCGCGAAGACGAGCAGGGCGCCCGCAAGCCGCGCCACCTGGAGCGTGCGCTCCAAACGACGATCCTCGAACAGCGCATCCTCCACGACAGCCACCCCGGACCGACGAGGCTAATCGGCGGACGCGCGCCTGAACCTCCGCTGGCGGGGGCAAGTGGTATCAAGCCGGTCGCGCATACTGGCGCCAGTTCCACACCGGAGGACAAGTAAGTGCCGAACACCGTCCTCGTGAGCCCCGAGCCCCCGATCGCCGTCGTCCAGCTCAACCGGCCGGACGTCCTGAACGCTCTTAATGAAGAGGTCTTGACCGAACTCGTCGCCGCGCTCAAGGCGCTCGATGACGATCCCGAGATCCGCTGCATCGTGCTGACCGGCAGTGAACGTGCGTTCGCCGCGGGCGCGGACATCAAAGAGAACTTCGTGGCCGCGACTCCCGTGACGATGCTCGCGCAGGACCTGACCGCCCGTTGGGAGTCGATCCGCCGCGTGAAGACGCCGCTCATCGCGGCGGTGTCGGGCTTCGCGCTCGGCGGCGGCTGTGAGCTCGCGATGACCTGCGACATCATCGTCGCTTCGGAGACCGCGAAGTTCGGACAGCCCGAGATCAACCTCGGGATCATCCCGGGGGCCGGTGGCACTCAGCGGCTCACGCGCGCGGTGGGGAAGTGGGTCGCGAACGAGATGATCCTCACCGGCCGCTTCGTCGGGGCACAAGAGGCGAAAGCCATCGGACTCGTCGCGCATGTCTACCCGGCGGCGAGCTGGCTGGAGGACGCGAAGACGCTGGCGCGCACCATCGCCGAGAAGGCGCCGGTCGCCGCGCGCCTCGCGGCCGAGGCCGTCGACATCGCCTGGAACTCGACGCTCGACGCGGGTCTCGAATTCGAGCGAAAGGCGTTCTATCTCCTCTTTGCGACGGAGGACAAGAAGGAAGGCGTCGACGCGTTCGTGAACAAGCGGAAGGCGATCTTCAAGGGCAAGTGACGACGCGAGCCCCCCTGCGCGTGGAGCGCGACGGCGCGCTCAGCGTGATCACTCTCGATCGTCCCGACGTCCTGAATGCGTTCGACGAAACGCTCACGAGCGCGCTGTCGGCCGCGATCATGGACACCGCGAGCGACGCCTCGGTCCGGGCGCTCGTCATCACCGGCGCGGGACGGGCGTTCTCCGCGGGACAGGATCTGCGCGACCGCGCGATGCAGGTCGAGGCGGGCGCGGAGCTGCGTCTGGGCGACGAGCTGCGCCGCCGCTACCACCCGCTCGTCAGCGCGATCCGCGAGATGCGCAAGCCTGTCGTCGCCGCGATCAACGGGGTGGTCGCCGGAGCCGGCCTCGGCATCGCGGTCGCGTGCGACGTGCGCGTCGCGGCTTCGTCCGCCGTGTTCCGCGCGGCATGGAGCCGGGTCGGCCTTGTGCCCGACGCGGGCTCGGCGTTCTTCCTGCCCCGACTCGTCGGGTGGGGGAGAGCGATGGACATGATCCTGACCGGCGAGCCGGTGGACGCCGATGAGGCGCTGCGCATCGGCCTCGTCACCCGTATCTGGCCGGATGATGAGTTCGCCGACGGATGGCGCGCGTACGCGCGCACTCTCGCGCAGGGTGCGACCGAAGCGTTCGCATTGTCGAAAGAAGGACTCAACGCCGCGTGGGATCGCGACTTCGCATCGTTCCTCGAGCTCGAGTCGTCGCTGCAGGATCGCGCCGGCCGCACGCGCGACTACGCCGAAGGGGTCCGCGCCTTCACGTCGAAGACCGCCGCGAAGTTCGAGGGAAGGTAGAACGATGAGCCGCGATCCGCGCGACGCGGTGGTCCTCGGCTATGTGCGGACGCCCGTCGGCCGCTACGGCGGCGCGCTGGCGCAGCTCCGGCCTGACGATCTCGCGGCGCACGTGATCCGCGCCGTACTGGAGCGCACCGACATCGGCGACGATCAGGTGGACGAGGTCGTGTTCGGCGCGTCGAACCAGTCGGGCGAGGACAACCGCAACGTCGGCCGCATGGCGGCGCTGCTCGCGGGTCTGCCGAACTCGGTGCCCGGTGTCACGGTGAACCGGCTCTGCGGTTCCGGTCTCGAGGCAGTCAACGATGCGGCGCGTCGGATCCGCCACGGCGAAGCCGATGTCGTCATTGCGGGCGGCGTCGAGAGCATGACGCGTGCGCCGAACGTCACGCTCAAGCCCTCCGAAGCGTTCCCGCGCGGCGAGCGGGTCATGTACGACACGACGCTGGGCTGGCGGCTGGTGAATCCGCGGATGGTCGATCTCGGTTACCACCCGATCTCTCTGGGCGAGACGGCGGAGAACGTCTCGGTGAAGGACAAGGTCTCGCGCGCGGAGCAGGATGGATACGCTGCCCGCAGCCAGCAGCGCTACGCGAAGGCGAAAGCGGACGGATTCTTTGCCGTGGAGATCGCGCCGGTGCACAACGGCTCGGCGCTCGTGAGCGAAGACGAGCATCCCCGACCCGATTCGACCGTCGAGAAGCTCACCAGGCTGAAGCCCGCTTTCAAGAAGGACGGCACGGTGACCGCGGGCAATTCATCGGGCATCAACGACGGCGCCGCTGCGCTGATCATCGCGTCGCGTGAGAAGGCGAGTGAGCTGGGTTTGCGTGCCCTCGGACGCGTCGTCGCAGCGGCGTCGGCCGGCGTGCACCCGGACTACATGGGACTCGGGCCGATCCCTGCGGTGCGCAGGCTGGCGGCGCGGACCGGCGTGGCGCCCGACGAGTGCGATGTGATCGAGCTCAACGAGGCGTTCGCGGCGCAGGTGATCCCGTGCATCCGCGCGCTCCGGCTGCCCGAGGACCGCACGAACCCGAACGGCGGCGCGATCGCCATCGGACACCCGATCGGGATGTCCGGCGCGCGGCTCGCCGGGACCCTGCTCCGTGAGCTCGAGCGGCGCGGCGGCCGCTACGGCATCGCGACGATGTGCATCGGCGTCGGGCAGGGCTTGGCTACGCTCTTCGAGCGCGAGTCGGCCTAGCCGGCGGCGGTCCTGCCGGCAGGCGGCCCGCCTCCTGAAGCGCCCGGCGCAGCGCGAACTCGATCTGGGCGTTCACGCTGCGCAGCTCGTCGGCCGCCCACTTCTGCAGCGCTTCGTGCAGCGTCGCGTCGACGCGGAGCAGGTAGGCCTTCTTCTCTGCCACGACCGCCCTAGGTGTACAGGCTGCCCGTGTTCACGACCGGCTGCGTGTTCTGCTCGCTGCA
>JBDTMY010000223.1:0-10911 GCA_039934015.1 Chloroflexota bacterium
GTCGGCATGCGCTGCGATGCGACGGTCGTCGACCGCGACCTGGCGCGGTGCGCGGAAGATGAGCTGCTCGAGGTTCGCGTTCGCGCGACGATCACGGATGGGATCGTGCGCTACGCGGACGGTCTCGCTTAGTTCAGGGTCACACGCCCTTCGCCGCGCGCGCGCAGGCGCACGAGCAGGTCGCGAAGGAGTGTCGTCTCGCGCTCGAGCAGGTTCTTCTCCGCCGCGAGTCGATCCGCGTGGCTCGGCAGCTCGAGCAAACGCTGGCGCTCCGTCGCATCCACGGCGAGACTCGCGGCGATGCGGTAGGCCGCTTCGCCCGGCGGCACCGTGGCGAGCTCGTCGACGATGGCGCGGTCGCCGCGCGCGTCGTCGGTGACCGCCATCACTGCGACGAGGTACTGGCCGTAGGCCTCGACGGCGACGGCGGCGCGAGCCGGCGCGCTGTCACCCTCCGCTTCGTCGAGGTAGCGCACGCGACCGACGAGGTACGGCTCCGCGTCGGGGATCGCCTCGTCCAGTGCGAAGCGCCGCCCGCCGCGCACGACGATGTACGAGCGTCCGTCGGAGAGCGGCGAGAACGCCATGATCTTCGCCTCCGTCCCGATCTGATGCGGCTCAGCGTTCGCCCCCACCTCCTGTCCCGAGCGGATCAGGACGACGCCGAACGGCCGGTCCTCGTCCATGCAGCGCCGCACGAGCAGGCGGTACCGCGGCTCGAAGATGTGCAGCGGGAGCAGCATCTCGGGAAAGAGCACGGTGGTCAGCGGAAAGAGCGGAAGCAGCTCCGCCATCGTCCCAACGGTACTCTCCGCGCGTGATCCGACCACCGGCCGGCGCGCTTGACGGGATCCGCGTGCTCGACCTCACCCGCGCGCTCGCTGGACCGTACTGCACGCTGATGCTCGGCGACCACGGTGCCGACGTGATCAAGGTCGAGATGCCCGGGACCGGAGACGAGACGCGCGAGTGGTCGCCACCGAGCATCAACGGCATCTCCGCCTACTACCTCACCATCAACCGCAACAAGCGAAGCGTGACGGTCGACCTCAAGAACGCCGACGGCAAGCGCGTGCTGGAGCGCCTCATCGAGCGGTGCGACGTGGTCGTCGAGAATTTCAGCCCGGGCACGCTCGCGCGCCTGGGCTTCCCGGACGAGCGTGTGCGCGCGATCAATCCGCGGGCGATCGTCTGTCACATCAGCGGCTTCGGCCAGGATGGGCCCGGGCGCGCCTGGCCCGCGTACGACCTCATCGTGCAGGGGATGGGCGGGATCATGAGTCTCACCGGCGAGCCCGGGGGCGACCCCGTCATGGTCGGCGTGCCGCAGGCCGACATCGTCGCGGGCATGTTCGGAGCGTTCGCCATCGTGGCGGCGCTTCATGCACGCGACCGCAGCGGCGAGGGGCAGGTGATCGACGCGACGATGATCGGCGGACAGGTCGCGTTGCTCTCGCGCCAGGCCGCGCGCTTCTTCGCCGACGGGACGGTCCCGCGGCCAGAGGGCAACGTGCACGCGTCGATCGTTCCGTACCAGACGTTCCGCGCGAGCGACGGGTATGTGAACGTCGGTGTCGCCAACAACCCGCTGTTCGAGCGCTTCTGTCGCGCCCTCGAGCTGGATGAGCTGCTCGAGGACCAGCGTTTCACCGACAATCCGAAGCGCGTCGCGCACCGGAAGGAGATCGTCCCGATCATCGAACGGCGGATGCGCACGCTCACGAAGGCGGAGGTGGTGCGACGGCTCCGTGAGGCGAACGTTCCCGTCGGTCCGATCAATCCGCTGGACGACGTGTTCGCCGATCCGGTGGTGCGGCATCTCGGCCTGATCGCTGAGGTCGACCACCCCACCGCGGGGCGCGTACGGGCGCCGGGGATCCCGGTGCGGCTCTCCGGGACGCCGCCGTCGATCCGGCGCCATCCGCCAGAGCTTGGAGAGCACACCGACGAGATCCTGCGCGAGCTCGGCTACGCGAAGGAGGAGATCGCGGCGCTGCGCCGCGACGGCGCGGTCTGAACGGCGCGCAGATCGTGCCGCAACCTCGCAGCCGACCGCTGTGGCTGGTCGGCGCCCTGACCGTGTTGTCGTTCGGCGCGTACCTACCCATCTGGTTCGGACTGTCGTGGGCCGAGCTCAAGCGCGAGACGGGCGACGCAACGATGTCGCCCTTCGCGCATGCTCTCTCCATCTTCGTTCCGATCTACGGCCTCTGGCAGGCGTACCGCCACTTCACGCTGCTCGACACGCTGCGGCGGAAGGTCGACCCGGGTCACGGCGTCGACGCGCTGACCGGCGCGATCGGCACCGGGATCTGGTGGCTCACGTTCACGCATTACTCGAACGAACCGATCTTCATCGCGCTCGACGCGATCGAACTCGCGGCGGGGGCCGCGCTCGTGATCTACGGTCAGCGCGCGTTGAACGGATACTGGCGCGCGCGGCCGGGTCCGCCGGTGCGGGCAGGCATGACCCAGCTCGACTGGCTCGCGCTCGGCGTCGCGGCGAGCTACGCGTTGTTCACGGTCCTCGGCGTGTTCGTCGCTCCGGCGCCTTAGATGACGAACATCCTCGTCGTCGGCTCGCTGGCCTACGACGATGTCCAGACACCGGTCGAGCACCGCACCAACGTGCTCGGCGGCGCGGCGTCGTACTTCGCTATCGCCGCGCGCCTGTACGCGCCGGTGCGCCTCGTGGGTGTCATCGGCGACGATTTCCGCGAAGCGGACGTCGATCGCCTGCGTGCTCGCGGCATCGATCTCGCCGGGCTGGAGCGGCGGCGCGGCACATCGTTCCGCTGGCTCGGCCGCTATGACTACGCGATGAACACCGCGGAGACGATCAACACGGACCTCGGGGTCTTCGCCGACTGGGAGCCGCGTGTGCCGGAGTCCTTCGCGGACAGCGAGTTCGTGTTCCTCGCGAACATCGATCCCGAGATCCAGCTCGCGACGCTTCGCAGCGTGCGCGCTCCAAAGGCGATCGCGCTCGACACGATGAATTATTGGATCGCCCACAAGCGCGACGCGCTCCTCGAGGTCATCTCGCGCGTCGACATCGTCAGCGTCAACGAGTCCGAGGCGCGTCAGCTGTGCGACACGGTCAGCGTCCCGAGGGCCGCGCGCGACATCCTCGCGATCGGGCCGCGCGCGGTCGTCGTCAAGCGGGGCGAGTACGGCTCGGTCCTGTTCACGCGCACGTTCTCGTTCTGGTCGCCCGCATTCCCGGTCGATGAGGTCACGGATCCGACCGGGGCCGGGGACAGCTTCGCCGGTGGCTTTCTGGGCCACCTGGCGGAGTGCGGATCGGTCGACGACCGCGCCCTTCGCCGCGCGACCCTGCACGGGACCGTGTGCGCCTCGTTCGCCGTCGAGCGGTTCAGCGTGGACGGGATCGAGGCCGCCACGCCGGAGGACGTCGCCGCCCGCTACCGGCTGCTACTGGACCTGGTCAGGGTCTAGGACCGGGCAGGGAACCGGGCGCCGCCGAAGGTGTAAAGAGGTTGAGAACCGACTCCCTGGAGGGCCGGCCGACGGAGGATGCCGCACTGGTGGAACGCTCGAGAAGTGGCGATCAGGACGCCTACGCCGAGCTCGTCACCCGTTATCAGGCGATCGCCGCGCGCACCGCGTACGTGATCACGGGGACGGCGGCCGACGCCGAGGATGTGGCGCAGGACGCGTTCGTGAAGGCGTACTACGCGCTCGACCGCTTCCGTCCCGGCGCTCCCTTTCGCCCTTGGCTGCTCCGGATCGTCGCGAACGAGGCCATCAACCGCCGCAAGGCGGCCGGCCGACGGCCGACGGTCGGACTCAGCGTCGCCCTGGACCGCGCCTCGGGCGACACGGCCCTGTCTCCCGAGGCGTCGGCCCTCGCTCGCGAGCGTCGCGAGGTCGTCCTGGGCGCCCTCCGGCGGATGCGCGAAGAGGACCGGCTCGTGATCGCGTACCGCTACTTCTTCGATCTGTCCGAGGTGGAGATGGCCGATGCGCTCGGCATCGCGCGCGGTACGGTCAAGTCACGCCTGTCGCGCGCCATCGCGCGGCTGCGGGTCGCGATGAAAGGAGAGGCGCTGCATGACGCGTGAGCCGATGAGCCAGCACGAGCTCGAGGCCACGCTCGCCGACCTCGGCGAGCGACTCGCGTACCCGCGCCCGACGCGCCTCGGTGATGCCGTGCGCGAGCGCCTGAGTGAGCCGCGGCCACGCCGCTGGTGGGACGCGGTCCGCTCGCCCGGCTACGCCTTCGCGCCCGCGGTCGCGACGCTGTTGCTGATCCTCGTCGTGAGCCTCGCGGCCATGCCAGGCGTTCGCGCGGCTGCCGATGAGTTCCTGCGCCTTCGCGGCATCGATATCTTCCAGGCCGCCGCCACGCCAGCGCCCGCAGCATCGCCCGCGCTGCCGTTCCCGGGCGAGCGCGTGAGCCTCGAGGAGGCGAGGCGTCGTGCGCCGTTCCTGCGAGCGCCCGCGGATCCGCGTCTCGGCGCTCCCGACCACGTGTACATCGATCAGACGCAAGCGGGCGTTCGCGTGACGCTCGTGTACGTCAGCCGGACGGGCATCCCGATGTCGCGCGCCGCCGGCGTGAGCGCGGTCGTCGTTGCGTTCCGCGGCGAGGTCGACTCATCGCTCTTCGGCAAGGTCACGGCGCCCGGGACCCGCATCGACGAGGTGACCATCGACGGGGGCAGGGGATTCTGGCTCGAGGGCGCGCCGCATCAGTTCTTCTACCGGGACAGGGCCGGCAACCCGTGGCCCGAGACGCTTCGGCTCGCCGGCAACACGCTCCTTTGGGAGCAGAACGGCGTTACGTTCCGTCTCGAAGCTCAGATCGAGCGCAACGACGCGCTGCGCATCGCCACGTCATTTCGCTAGAACTGGGGCACTCCCCGCGTGACCCCTTTCGCCCTCGGGGACGTATTGGTAGTGAGCGGACCCACCGAGCTTCGCGCCTGACGAAACCCTGACTTGACAGGTGGAATCGGCGGGAATCGAATGTGGCCGCTGACCGGCAATCGCTAGGAGGTGGACAACACAGTGAGTCTTCTTTCGAAGTTCTCGCGTCGTGGGTTCCTCAAGTACGGGTCGCTCTCAGGTCTCGCTGCATTCGTCACGTCGTGCCTGTCCGCGAACGCTCCGTCGGCATCGCCGACGGCGGCTGGTACGGGCGCAGGAACATCGGCCGCTCCGACGATCATCTCGCGTGCCGACACGATCACATGGAAGGTCCAGTCCGGCTGGGCCGGCAACGACATCTTCCAGGAGCTCTTCCTCGACTGGAAGGCCTTCGTGGAGGAGATGTCCGGCGGCCGGCTGAAGATCGACGCGCTCCCGGTCAACGCTGTCACCAACATCGCGGGCGCGATCGACGCCGTGCACTCTGGAACGCTCGACGGCGCGCACCACGTTCCCGCCTACTACTACGGCAAGGACCACGCGGTGAGCCTCATGGGCACCGGCCCGATGATGGGCATGAGCGGCCAGATGTGGCTCGCCTGGTATTACTACGGCGGTGGCCAGGCGCTGTACGAGAAGCTCGTGCAGCAGAAGCTTCGTCTGAACGTCGTTTCGTTGTTCCACATGCCGATGCAGAATCAGCCGCTCGGCTGGTTCAAGAACGAGATCAAGAGCCCGGACGACTTCAAGGGCATGAAGTTCCGCACCGTCGGCCTCGCGACCGGTATCTATCAGGGACTGGGCGCCAGCGTCGTGTCCATCGCCGGCGCGGAGGTAGCCTCGTCGCTCGACCGAAGCGTTATCGACGCGGCCGAGTTCAACAACACGACCTCGGACACCGTGTACGGACTTCCCGACGTGCGCAAAGTGCTCATGGCGCGCTCGTACCACCAGCCGAGTGAGATCCTCGAGATCTCGCTCAACAAGACGAAGTACGACGCGATGCCGGCCGACCTCAAGGCGATCATGAAGTACGCCGCCTGGGCAGAGTCGGCGAACGGCGAGTGGAAGTTCATGGACAAGAACTCCAAGGACTACGCGGCCCTCGCGGGCAAGGGCGTCAGGGTCTTCAAGACGCCGACGTCGGTCCTCGAGGCGCAGCTCAAGGCCTGGGACACGGTCGTCGCGGACGAATCGAAGAACAACCCGGACTTCGTCGCGATCCTCGACTCGCAGAAGGCCTGGGCGCAGCGGATCTTCAAGTGGGCCGACGACATCAACATCCCGACGCCCGACCCGGTCTCCTACAAGGCGTTCTTCAAGACGTAGCCGCGCACGAAGGCCCTATCCTCACGGGGCTCTCGGGCGACCGAGGGCCCCGTGACGGGTCTCACGGCGATCACGTTGGGAGTGAGTGCGTGCAGCGGTTTCTGTTCTCGATAGATCGCATCAGCATGTGGAGCGGCAAGATCACCGCGTGGGTCGTCCTGCTGATGACGCTGCTCGTCGCGTACGACATCACGATGCGCTATCTCAGCCAGCCCCTGGGGGACCCGATCCGTGCGATCTGGTTCACCTACAACTACTCGTATGACATGTCGTACTACCTGTACGGCATCTTCTTCATGCTCGGTGGCGCGTACGCGCTCTCCCGCGGCCAGCACGTACGCGGCGACGTCTTCTATCGACTGTGGCCGGTGCGCGTGCAGGCGTCGGTCGACTTGATCCTCTACGTAGTCGCGTTCTTCCCGGGCATCATCGCCCTCATCTCGGTCGGTGCGCAGTGGGCCGCTGAGTCCTGGTACATCCAGGAGCGCTCGTTCACCTCCGCGGCGGCGCCTCCGATCTATCCGCTCAAGACCGTCATCCCGATAGCGGGCACGCTCATGGCGATCCAGGGCGTCGCCGAGACCATCCGTGCCTTCATCGCGGTCCGCACGGGCGTCTGGCCGCCGAGACTCTCGGATGTCGAGGAGACCGAGACTCTGCTGGCGAAGCAGGCCGAGGTATGAGCCCGGAAGCCCTCGGCATCGCGATGCTCGCGCTCATGGTCGTCGCGATCCTCATCGGCTTCCCAACGGCGTTCACGCTCATGTCGCTGGGCGTGACGTTCGGCTTCCTCGGCATCGGCTTCGTCGTGTTCGATCTCGTCGTCCAGCGGACGTTCTTCGTCATGCAGAACGACGTGCTCGTGGCGATCCCGCTGTTCCTGTTCATGGGCTACCTGGTCGAGCGGGCCGGCATCGTCGACAAGCTCTTCAGGAGCGTCCAGCTGCTGATGGGCGGACTGCCTGGGGCCCTCGCGATCGCGACGCTGCTGACCGGCGCGCTCTTCGCGACGGCCACCGGAATCGTCGGCGCCTCGGTGACGCTCCTTGGCCTGCTGGCCCTGCCGGCGATGATCCATCGTGGCTACAACGTGTCCTTCGGCAGCGGCGTCATTGTCGCGGCCGGAACGCTCGGGATACTTCTCCCACCGAGCGTGCTGCTGATCCTCTACGGTTTCATCGCCGGGGTCTCGGTTCCGCGGCTGTACGCGGCGGCGTTCATACCGGGTCTCGTGCTGGTCGCCTTCTACGTCGTGTACATCGCGTTTCGAGCGTGGCGCAATCCCGGACTGGCCCCAGGCATGCCGATCGAGGAGCGCACCGTGCCGCTGCCACAGATCCTGTCGATGTTGGGGACGGGCCTTCTTCCGATCCTCTCGCTCATCCTGTTCGTTCTTGGCGCGATCTTCTTCGGCATTGCGACACCGTCTGAGGCGGCGGCGCTCGGATCGCTCGGTGGAATCCTGCTTGCCGCCCTTCACCGCCGCCTGACGTTCTCCATGCTCAAGGAGACGCTCTTTCTGACGGTCCGAGCGTCGGCGATGGTCGGCTGGCTCCTCGTCGGGTCATCGATCTTCGCGGCGGTGTTCGCCCGCCTGGGCGGTGCGGCGGTGGTGGGGGAGTTCCTCGATGGCCTTGGCCTCGACCCCATCCAGTTCGTGATCCTCGTGCAGGTCGTCATCTTCCTTCTTGGCTGGCCGCTGGAGTGGACGGAGATCACGATCATCTTCCTGCCACTGTTCCTGCCACTGCTGCTTGCCAACGGCGTGGATCTCGTGTGGTTCGGCGTGCTCGCTGCGCTCAACATGCAGACGGCGTTCCTGTCGCCACCGGTCGCGATGTCGGCCTATTACCTGATGAACGTCGCGCCGAAAGGCATCCTGCTCAACCAGATCTTCAAGGGCATGTACCCGTACATCGGTCTTCAGATCGCCGCCATGGTGCTGCTCTATCTCTTCCCGGGACTCGCGACCTGGCTTCCAAACCTCGTCTACGGGGAGCGCTGATCGCGGCTAAGGGTGCCGGCTTTCCTTGAACACGGTCTCGAGAAACCCCGCGAGATCCCTTCGTTGACGACGTGCCGCTCCGTAGAACAGCGCGCCGGTCACTGCCGCGCCAACGGCGGCGATCACGAGCTCCTGCGCGGATAGCGCGGGGTCTGGGGGCTGCGATGCGATGCCCAGGACGACGAGGACGTAGAGGACGCAGAAAGCCACCAGCAGACCGCGGGTAAGAGGCGGAATCACGAAACTGGCCTCTATCCGCGTTCCCCCGCGCTTCGGTCGCGCCAGGCCCACCGCATGGACCGCGCGCTGGCGCCGCTCCCAGACCTCGAATCGACCCTGCGCGATCGCTCCGATGAATTCGTTCTGAGTCTTCAGGACGCCGAACGCGCGCCTCGGCCGCTGATTGATCGCCGCCTCGAGCCGCGCGAGTGCAGCCTCAGGGGCGACGCCGACGTCCAGCAGCCAGTCAGGGGCCATGGGTCGGCAGACTAGCCGTGCCGCGCGATGTGGACGACAATTCGGCGCGGAGGGGAGCACCGATGTTGTTCGATCTTGATCTCGCTAACGCGATCTTCCTGTTCTGCCTCGTGCTCGGGGGCGGCCTCCTCCTCGTCACGGTCCTGCTCGACGACATCGTCGGTGGGGTCCTGGACGCGCTGCACGTCGGCTTCGACATCGGCGGCGTCACGCTCATGCCCCCGCTCCTGGGGTTCGTGGCGATGTTCGGTGTCGGCGGCCTCATCGGGACGCAGCTGCTCGATCTGGATAACGGCCGAGCCTCGCTGCTCGGCGCCGTCGCCGGCGCGGCGGGCTTCGCGCTGGTGTTCGGCATGTTCGGCGTCCTGAAGCGCTCGGAGGCCGCGGCCGCGTTCAGCCTGACGGATCTCGTGGGCGAGAGCGCACGCGTGAACGTCGCGATCCCGGCGAAACGATTCGGTAGCGTGTTCGTCAGCTACGCCGGGGCGTCTCACAACCTGACCGCGACGGCGGATGCGGACGTCGCGTCGGGATCGGCCGTGCGCATCGTGTCGGTCGCGGGTGGCAATCTCGTCGTCGAGCCGCTGGGCGGAGCGCAGGGAGGAATTCGCAATGCTTGATCTGCTTGGCTTCACCGGTACGGGACCGATCCTCGTGCTGGTCACCGTCATCGTCGTAGCGCTGCTGATCTTCTACGTCGCGAGCCGGTACCGCGTCGCCAACGCGAACGAGGCACTGGTCGTCGCCGGATCGCGCGGCGCAAAAGTGCGCGATGAGCGGGGCAAGCTCGTGGCAGCTGTTGACGACAAGGGCGTGAAGGTCGTCGTGGGCGGCGGCACGTTCGTGCTGCCGCTGGTGCATAAGGTCGGCCGTCTCAAGCTGACGGTCCGTCAGATCGAGGTGCGGCTGGCCGACGCGGTCACCAGTCAGGGCATCAAGGTCAACGTGCAAGGCGTCGCGACATTCAAGATCGGGCGCGACGTCGAGTCGCTGCGCAACGCCGCGGAGCGCTTCCTGGACGCACGCGATGAGCATGTCGACTCGATCGTGAAGAACGTGCTCGAGGGCAGCCTGCGGTCGATCGTTGGACGGCTGACGATCGAGGAGCTGATCATGGATCGCCAGAAGCTCCAGCAGGAAGTTCAAGACGCCGCCAAAGGTGACCTCGCATCGAGCGGCCTGCAGATCGACGCGTTCACGATCCAGTCGATCAACGACGAGTCCGGGTACGTCGAGCTCCTCGGTCAGCAGAAACTCGCCGTCGTCGAGAAGGACGCGCGCATGGCGAAGGCCGCCGCGGACCAGCTCGCGTCGGTGCGCGAGGCGGAAGCCGAAGGGATCAAGATCCAGGCGCAGCGGGACGTCGCGCTGAAGCGCGCCGAGGCGCAGGTCCAGACGGCAGCAGCCGAGGCGCGTGCCGCGCAGGCAGGCCCGCTCGCGCAGGCCGAGGCCACCCAGCAAGTCGTCGCGAAGCAGACCCAGCTCGCGGAGCTCGAGGCAAAGCGCGTGGAGATGGAGCTGCTCTCGACCACCGTCAAGCCGGCCGCCGCGCAAGCGCAGGCCGCGATCCAGCGCGCCGAAGGCGAGAAGCGCGCACGCATCGCGCAGGCCGAGGCGGGTGCGGAGGCCGAGCGGCTGCAGGGTGCGGCCGAAGCCGCGGTGGTATTCACCAAGGGAGAGGCCGAAGCGAAAGCCCTTGCGATGCGCGCGGATGCCTACAAGCAGTTCAACGAAGCCGCGATCATCCAGACCGTGCTGGCGGCGCTGCCGGAGATCGTGCGTGCGGCCGCCGAGCCGATGAAACACATCGACACGCTCACGGTGATGAGCACCGACGGCGCGTCCGAGATCGTTCGCAACGCGACGCGAGTCGTGACGGAGTCCGCGACGATGGTCAAGGGCCTGACTGGGATCGACGTGCCGACCCTCATCGGAGCCGCGATGCGCACCGGTGGCTTCACGGCGAAGCCGGACGGTGGCGGCGACGGCTCAGCGCCGGCAAAGACGCCGCCCACGCCGCCAGCGGCGCAGACGCCTCGTCCCCCCGCGGGGATGCCTCCGCACAGCGCGAGCACACGGGTCGAGCCGATCGATCACGTCGAGCGGTCAGCTGCTGAGCTCGCGGCGAACCTGCGCGCGCTGCCCGAGATCGAGCGGTACGCGCATCTGAGCCTTCGTGACATCCCGGCCGGGGCGCCGCGCCCGCT
>JBDTMY010000224.1:0-6862 GCA_039934015.1 Chloroflexota bacterium
CCATCCGCGAAGGCGGCAAGACCGTGGGCGCCGGCGTGGTGACGAAGATCCTGGAGTAGGTGGGATATGGCCAAAGACAACCGACCGATCCTCACGCTCGCGTGCTCGACCTGCCGGTCGCGCACGTACGCGACGACGAAGAACCGGAAGAACGATCCCGACCGCATCGAGCTGTCGAAGTTCTGCCCGCGTTGCCGACGACACACAGCGCATCGGGAGACGCGTTAGTTATGGCGCCGCATACAGCAGTAGCTCAACTGGCAGAGCAACGGTCTCCAAAACCGTAGGTTGAGAGTTCGAGTCTCTCCTGCTGTGCTGGAAGGAATGGATAACTAGGAATGTCGACGACGATGAGGACCCCGCGTCAGAGCCCGGTCGAATTCGCGCAGGAAGCGTGGGCCGAGCTGCGCAAGGTGACCTGGCCGAGCCGTGAGACGGTACTTCGCCTCACGCTGATCGTGCTTGTCATCTCGGCGCTGATCGCCGTGTACATCTTCCTCTTCGACAACCTCTTCACGATCGTCATCACGAATGGCATCGTCGGTTCGCCGACGACGACACCCCCCGCGCAGTAAGGAGCGGCATGGACGAACAGGAGCGCAGCGAGAAGGACGAGCCCCGCGACGGCGAGCCGGAGGCCGCGCGCGAGGCATCCCCGGCGGAGGACGACGGCGGCATCGACGCCGCGAAGCTCTCCGACGAGGAGGCCACGCTCGCGGCGCGCGCCTTCCTCGGGACCGCGGAGCCCGAGGAGGAGGTCTCGGTCGACGAAGCCAAGAACATGCTGCGCCGTGCCGGTGCCGTGGCGGAGGCCGAGCCCGAAGTCGAAGCGCCGGCGCCCGAGCCCGAGCCGGAGCGGCCCTCGGCCGCGGCACCGGCCGCGGAGCCTGCGGCCGACACCGGGCGACGCTGGTACGTGATCCACACCTACTCGGGTTACGAGAACAAGGTGAAGACGAACCTCGAGCACCGCATCCAGTCGATGGACATGGGCGACAAGATCTTCCAAGTGCTGGTTCCGACCGAGGAAGAGATCGAGATCAAGAACGGAAAGCGCCACCCCGTGGAGCGCAAGATCTTCCCCGGCTATGTCCTAGTCGAGATGGTCATGAGCGACGACTCCTGGTACGTCGTGCGCAATACGCCTGGCGTCACGAGCTTCGTCGGCAGCGGGAACAAGCCGACCGAGCTGACCGAGACCGAGGTGCGCGCGATCCTCCGGCAGATCAAGCTCGACGCGCCGAAGTACAAGGTCGCGTTCACCAAGGGCGAGGCCGTTCGCGTCACGGACGGGCCGTTCACCGACCTGCACGGTGTCGTCGACGAGGTCAACCCCGAGCGCAACAAGGTCAAGGTCTTGGTGTCCATCTTCGGCCGTGAGACACCGGTCGAGCTGGACTTCCTGCAGATCGAGAAGCTGGTGAAATAGGAAATGGCGAAGAAGATCAAAGCGGTCGTCAAGGTGCAGATCCAGGCCGGCAAAGCCACAGCGGCCCCGCCGGTCGGCACGGCGCTGGGCCCGCACGGCATCAACATGGGTCAGTTCATCAAGGAGTACAACGAGCGCACGGCGTCGCTCGCCGGCACGGTCGTGCCCGCCGTCGTGACGATCTTCGAGGATCGTTCCTACACCTTCGTGACGAAGAGCCCGCCGGCCGCGGACCTCATCCGCCGCGAAGCCGGGCTCGAGAAGGGCTCCGGCAAGCCGAACAAGGAGAAGGTCGGGAAGATCAGCCGCGCGCAGGTCAAGAAGATCGCCGAGACCAAGCTCGCGGACCTCAACGCGACGAGCCTCGAGGGCGCGATGAAGATGGTCGAGGGCACCGCCCGCAGCATGGGCGTCGAGATCAGCTCCTAGCATCGCGTTCCACCGCCTGGGGCGGCGTATACCGCGCGAGAGACGGTAGGCCGCAGGGCCGAAAGGGGACAGACATGGCGGAGAAGAAGCACGGCAAGCGGTACACCGAGCTCGCGAAGAAGGTCGACCGCACACGCGAGTACCAGCCCGCAGAGGGCGTGAAGCTCGTCAAAGAAACGAGTCAGGCCAAGTTCGACACGACCGTGGAGCTGCACCTGCGCATGGGTGTCGATCCCAAGCACGCCGATCAGATGGTCCGCGGCGCCGCGGTGCTCCCGCACGGCACCGGCAAGTCGGTGCGCGTGATCGCGTTCGCGCAGGGCGAGAAGGCGCGTGAGGCCCAGGCGGCCGGCGCCGATGTCGTCGGAGCCGAGGATCTCGCGAAGCGTATCGAGGGCGGCTGGATGGAGTTCGACGTCGCGATCGCGACTCCGGACCTCATGGGACAGGTCGGCAAGCTCGGTCGCGTGCTCGGTCCGCGCGGTCTCATGCCGAACCCGAAGTCGGGCACCGTCACGTTCGACGTGGCGAAGGCCGTGCGCGACGCGAAGGGCGGCCGCGTCGAGTTCCGCGTTGACAAGACGGCGGTCATCCACACCATCGTCGGCAAGTCGTCCTTCAGCGAGCAGGCGCTCGTCGAGAACCTCGCGACGGTGATCGAAGCGATCAACCGCGCGCGGCCGGCCGGCGTGAAGGGTCAGTACGTCCGGGCGGCGCACCTCACGAGCACCCAGGGTCCGAGCGTGAAGCTCGATCTCGGCGCGACCCTTGGGCTCTCGGGTCGCGCCGGGCCATAGGGCAGCGCTAGGGGACCGCCGTCGCAGCGGTCCAGTCGACGACCGCCGCGCCCCAGGTCATTCCGCCACCGAATGCGACGAACACCAGGTGGTCGCCGCGTCGAACGCGTCGATCCTCCACCGCTTCGCATAGCGCGATGGGGATGGATGCCGCCGACGTGTTGCCGTACTTGTGGATGTTCATGTAGACCTTCGACGGATCGAGGCCGATTCGCTTCACGACGGCCTCGATGATCCGCGCGTTGGCCTGATGAGGCACGAGCAGATCGACGTCCGCGAGGCCGAGGCCGGCTTCGGCGAGTGCGTCCTGTGCGGCGGCGGCCATGCTGGGCACCGCGACCCTGAACACCTCATTCCCCTGCATCCGGATGTAATGCATGCCGTCGCGCAGGCTGTCGGTGGACGGCGGGTGCTTCGAGCCACCACCGAGCACAGTGAGGAGCGCGCTCTTGGTGCCGTCACCCCGTAGCACCGCGCTGCGGATCCCGACGCCGCCATCCGACCGCTCGATAACGACGGCCCCGGCGCCGTCGCCGAACAGCACGCACGTCGCGCGATCGGTCCAGTCGACGTAACGGGAGATCGTCTCCGCGCCGATCAGGAGGATGCGGCGCGCGGTCCCCGCCGCGATGAGCCCGCGCGCGACGGCCAGCCCATAGATCCAACCGGCGCACGCCGCACCGAGATCGAAGATAGCGGCGCGCCCGGCGCCGAGCCGCGCCTGGACAACGGCAGCCGCGGTCGGCAACAGATAGTCCGGCGTTGTCGTGGCCACGATGATCACGTCCACCTCCGTGGCAGCGACCCCGGCCCGCGCGAGCGCGCGCTCTGCCGCGATGGTCGCCATGGAACAGGTGCTCTCGTCGTCGGCGACGATCCGCCGCTCGCGGATACCAGTGCGCTCCACGATCCAGGCGTCCGTCGTCCCGACCATTCGCTCGAGATCTCGGTTGGTGAGGACTCTCGATGGCACGTAGAAGCCCCATCCGGTGATCGCGGCCTGGGGCACGGGCATCGGGTGGGAGTCTAGGTGCTAGCCTCCGGGCCGTGATGCCGCGGCTGAGCGCGGGGGGTCGGCGATGCTGAAGGTCGCGGGCCTCGAGGTCGTCTACAGCGATGTCATCGTCGGGCTTCGTGGCATCTCGCTCGAAGTCCCCGACGGCGCGATCGTCGCCCTCTTGGGCGCCAACGGCGCGGGGAAGACGACCTGCTTGCGCGCGATCACCGGACTGTTGGATGTTCACCGCGGGCGGATCAGCAAAGGCATCGTCGAGCTCGACGGCGAGCGCATCGATCGGCTCGAGTCGCCGGCGATCGTGCGCAGGGGTCTCGCACAGGTCCTCGAGGGCCGTCGCATCTTCGCCGAGCTCACGATCGAGGAAAACTTGCGCACGGGCGCTCACGCGCGCTCGGATCAAAAGGCCATCCGCCGCTCGCACGACCGCGTCGTGACGCTGTTCCCGATCCTGGGCGAACGCCGCGACCGTGTCGCGGGTTATCTCTCCGGCGGCGAGCAACAGATGCTCGCCATCGGCCGAGCGCTCATGGCCGATCCGCGACTCCTGCTCCTTGACGAGCCGTCGCTGGGACTGGCGCCGCTCGTGGTGCAGCGGATCCGCGACGTCATCGTCGAAGTGAACCGGCAGGGCACGGCCGTGCTGCTCGTCGAGCAGAACGCGGTGATGGCCCTGGCGATCGCGTCGCACGGCTACATCCTCGAGAACGGTCGCATCGTGATGGACAAGCCCGCCGCGCAGCTGGTCGGCAACGAAGACGTCCGCGAGTTCTATCTCGGTCTCAGCGGGGGTAAGCGTCGCTCGTTCCGCGATGTGCGTCACTACCGGAGACGGAAGCGGTGGCTCTCGTGAGCGAGACGGTGCTGAGCGTGCAGCGGCTCGGGCTGGCCTTCGCGGGGCTCGTCGCGCTCGACGACGTGTCGTTCGACGTCGGCGCAACCGAGCTCTTCGCGATCATCGGTCCGAACGGCGCGGGGAAGACCTCGATCCTCAATTGCCTCTCCGGCGTGTATCGACCGCAGCGGGGGAGCATCCGCTTCCGCGACCGCGATCTCGCGACGCTCGCAAGGCACGAGATCGCCGCCAGCGGCATGGCGCGGACGTTCCAGAACGTCGAGCTCTTCCCGCGCCTCTCGGTCGTGGACAATCTGATGCTCGGACGCCACCACCGCATGCGCGCGAGCCTCCTCGCGTCGGGACTCTGGGTCGGTCCGGCGGCCCGAGAAGAGGCGGAGAATCGTGCGCACGTCGAGCGGATCATTGACTTTCTCGAGATACAGGCCATCCGCGACCAGGTGGTGGCGAGCCTGCCGTACGGCTTGCAGAAACGGGTGGAGCTGGGCCGCGCCCTCGCGATGGAGCCAGCCCTTCTTCTGCTCGACGAGCCGGTGTCTGGGATGAACCTCGAGGAGAGCGAAGACATGGCGCGATTCATCCTCGACATCAAGGACGAGCTCGGCATCGCCCAGATCCTCGTTGACCACGATATGGGCGTGGTCATGGATCTCGCCGACCGGGTCATGGTCTTGGACTTCGGCCGCAAGATCGCTGAGGGGCCGCCGACCGAGGTGCAGCGCGACCCGAACGTCATCCGCGCCTACCTCGGCGAGGAGGTCGCGACTTGATGCGCAGCAACGAGACCGTGACCCTTCCCTCGCTCTTCCGCTGGCGGTCTCGCGAGTCGGCGTCGCTCGTCGCGCTCCGCGAGAAGCGCCTCGGGATCTGGCGCGAGCACACCTGGGCCGACTTCGAGGAGCGAGCACGCGCCTTCGGGCTGGGCCTGGTCTCGCTCGGCATTCAGGCCGGCGATCGCGTGGCGATCCAGTCGGAGGATCGCCCCGAATGGCTCTTTGCCGACTACGGAGCGATCAGCGTCGGCGCGATCACCGTAGGGATCTACCCCACGAATCCCGCGGCGGAGGTCGAGTATCTCCTCCGTCACTCCGGAGCTCGGGTCCTGGTGGCCGAGGACCAGGAGCAGGTGGACAAGGCGATCGCCGTTGCCGACCGTTGTCCCGAGCTCGAGCGGATCGTCGTCATCGACGCTCGGGGCCTACGCAGCTATCGCGAGCCGCGTCTCCTCCGCTACGAGGAAGTCGAGAGTGCGGGGCGCGCGCTGCACGCGGCGGATCCGGCGCGCTTCGACCGCCTGGTGGACGAGCGGCGGCCCGGAGACGTCGCGACCATCGTCTACACGAGCGGCACGACCGGTCCGCCCAAGGGCGCGATGCTCACGAACGCGAACCACGTCGAGGCGGTGCGGATCGCGACGAAGCTGTGGGGCGCATCGCCCGCGGATCGCGTGTGCTCTTACCTCCCGCTCTGCCACGTGGCCGAGAAGCTCTTCACCGTTCACCTGCCGCTCGCCTCCGGTGCGTCCGCGAACTTCGCGGAGAGCATCGACACCGTGACCGAGAACCTGCGCGAAGTGGAGCCGACGGTGTTCCTCGGCGTTCCGCGGATCTGGGAGAAGATGGCCGCCGGCATACAGATCCGCATGCGCGACGCCGACCTTCCGAAGCGCGTCAGCTACGCGTTCTGGACCCGCGTCGGCACGCGACTGGGTGAGGTGTGGATCCGCAGCCGTGGGCGGTACCCGTTCCCCTGGAACGTCGTCTACTTCGTGGGCTGGCTCGCGCTCTACCGCTCGCTCCAGCGGAAGCTCGGGCTGGCACGATGCCGCATTCCCGTCAGCGGTGCAGCGCCGATCTCGCCGGAGGTGCTGCGCTTCTTCCACGGCATCGGCATCCACGTACGCGAGGCCTGGGGACTCACCGAATGCACCGGCGCCGCGACGCTGACGCCACGCGACGAGGTTCGCATCGGGTCGGTGGGGGTGCCTGTCGACGGCGTGGAGGCGCGGATCGCCGAGGACGGCGAGATCCTCATCCGTTCCCGGCTCGTGTTCGCCGGTTACTACAAGGATCCCGAGGCGACGCGCGTGGTCCTGGATCCCGACGGCTGGCTCCACACCGGTGACGTCGGCCTCATCGACGAGCGCGGGCACGTCCACATCACGGACCGCAAGAAGGATCTGATGGTCACGTCGGGAGGGAAGAACATCGCACCGAGCCTGATCGAGAACATGCTCAAGGCCTCACCGCTCATCAAAGAGGCCATCGTCATCGGCGACCGGCGGAACTACGTCACGGCGCTCATCGGCATTGAACGGGACGCGGTGGCTGACTGGG
>JBDTMY010000225.1:0-3498 GCA_039934015.1 Chloroflexota bacterium
GCTTCGCTGGCCGGTGTCATCGCCGGCATCGTCGTCGGCGGACTACTTGGCCGCGTCGTCATGCGGATCAGCGGCTTCACGGCGGGGCCGGCGCTCGTCGGGGTGCACACCGAGAACGGCAACCGCGTGGGCGACATCACTTTCGCGGGCACGATCGGGCTCGTGGCCTTCGTGGGCGTGGGGACGGGTCTCTTCGGCGGGGTCGTGTACGCGGCGGTAGAGCCTTGGCTCAGACGGCTACGACCTTGGCACGGTCTCGCGTACGGCGTGATGCTCCTTGCCGCGCTGGGCTTCACCGTCCTGGATCCGTTCAACTTCGACTTCACGCGTTTCGGAGTGCCGGCGCTGAACGTGGCGATGTTCGCAGCGCTCTTCGTGCTCTTCGGCGTAGCCACCGCGTGGCTCTTCGATGCCTTGCGTCACCTGAGGGCGCGCACCGGGACGGCCGCGCGCGTCGTTGACATCCTCGCGTGGCTCGCGCTTGTGCCGGCGATCGCCGCGCTTGTGCTTTTCCTTGGGGGCGCTGCCGGCCTGGACCCACTCATTGCGCTGCTGGTCGTGTCCACATTCCTCGTACCGGCGATCGTGCGTTGGCGTGGGCTCCCACCAGCGATCGGCTATGCGTGTTTCGCCGCGGTCCTGGTAATTGGGGCTACGCGCCTGCTCAGCGGACTTCCGCAGCTGCTCACAGGATTCTGACCGCTAGTTCTTGCTGTCGGCCTCCATGGCTTTGGCGATCGACGTGAGGAACTCCTTGTTCGTCTTGGTCTTGCCAAGACGTTGAAGCAGGAGCTCGGTGCCTTCGATCTGACCGACGGCGGAGAGCATCTTCCGCAGCAGGATCACCTGCTTCATGACCTCCGGTGAGAGGAGCATCTCCTCGCGGCGCGTGCCGGAGGCGGGGATGTTGATCGCGGGGAAGGTGCGACGCTCCTGCAGCTTGCGGTCGAGGATCATCTCGGAGTTGCCGGTGCCCTTGAACTCTTCGTAGATCACGTCGTCCATGCGGCTGCCCGTGTCGACGAGACAGGTGGCGAAGATCGAGAGCGACCCAGCCGGTTGGCCGTTCGCGCCTTCGATGTTGCGGGCGGCGCCGAAGAAGCGCTTCGGCGGATAGAGCGCGACCGGGTCCATTCCGCCGGACAGCGTGCGTCCTGACGGCGGCACGGCGAGGTTGTACGCGCGCGCGAGTCGCGTGACCGAGTCGAGGAGGATCGCGACGTCGCGTCCGGTCTCGACCAGTCGCTTCGCGCGCTCGAGCGCGAGCTCGGCGACGCGCGTGTGATTCTCGGTGGGCTCGTCGAAGGTGGAGGAGAAGACCTCACCCTTGATCGAGCGGCGGATGTCGGTCACTTCCTCGGGACGCTCGCCGACGAGCACGACCATGATGTGCACGTCGGGATGATTCCCGGCGATGCCGTTCGCGATGTCCTTGAGGAGCGTCGTCTTGCCGGCCTTTGGCGGCGACACGATGAGCGCGCGCTGACCGAAGCCCAGCGGGTTGACCAGGTTGATCAGCCGCTGGCTCAGGTTGGCGCCCTCGATCTCGAGGTTGAACATCTTGTCGGGGAAGACCGGCGTGAGCGCTTCGAAGAGCGGTCGGCGTTTCGCGACCTCAGGGTCGACGCCGTTGACGGCCTCGACGCGCAGCAGGCTGAAGTACTTCTCATTGTCTTTAGGTGGTCTGGTCTGTCCGGTGACGTAGTCGCCGGTGCGCAGTCCGAGACGGCGCACTTGGCTCGAACCCACGTATACGTCGTCGGGTGAGGGAAGCAGGCTGCGGCGGCGGAGGAAACCGAAGCCGTCCTCGACGATCTCGAGGATGCCCTGGGCGAAGATGTTGCCCTGGGCTTCGGTCTGCGCTTGCAGGATGCGCGTGATGAGCTCCGGCTTGTTGGTCTCGGGCGTGATGTCGGTGACGCTGAACTCCTTGGCGATGGCCAGCATGTCCTTGGGCTTCGCCTCGTTCAGCTCGGTGATCGTGTAGTACTTGCGCGCCGGCGCAGCGGGCGCCGCCTCGCGTCGCGCCGGGGGCGCAGCGGGTCCGTTGGTCGGTCCGTTACCGGGACCGTTCGTCGTACTGCTGCCATTCGTGTCGCTGGCGGGTGGAGTCGAAGCTGCGGTGGGTTTGGCTTCGGCTGCTTCTGGTTGGGTGGGTTCTGGGGTGTCCAAGTGGTGTTGCTCCTTGCTGGTGTGCTTGCGCTGCTGCTTTACGTCCTGTGGGGACCGGGGGGCGCATTCGAGGTGCGCGCGCGCCCGGCAGTAGCCGATAGGGGAAATGTCGCTATAGGACAGTATACAGCGTGGTGAAGCCAGCTCCCGCCCAGCTCGCTGATGACCTCGTGCGGCTGTCCCGCGAGATCCACGCCGACCCGGAGATCGCCTATCAGGAGCATCGCGCCGCCGCGCGCATCGCGGCGCTCTTGGAGCGGAACGGTCACGAGGTGCAGATGGGTATCGGCGGACTCGCGACCGCGTTCCGCGCACGCGTCGGCCCGCCGGGGCCGTCCGTCGCGCTCATCGCCGAGTACGACGCGCTCAAGGGCGTCGGTCACGGCTGCGGTCATAACCTCATCGCCATGACGAACGTCGGCGCGTTCTTGCGCGCGGCCGCCCAGCCGGATCTCGCGATGGCCGTCGAGCTCATCGGCACTCCGGCCGAGGAGGACGGCGGCGGGAAGATCGATCTGCTCGGCGCCGGCGTCTTCGACGAAGTGGCCTTCGCGCTGTCCACCCATCCCGCGGCGCAGGGCAGCTGGGGCGTGAGCGGCACCGGTCTTGGGATCATCGGCAAGCGCGTGATCTACCGTGGCGCCGCGTCGCATGCCGGCTCGTCGCCCGAGCGCGGGCGGAACGCCCTCAATGGCGTGATCCGCCTCTTCGTCGGCATCGATGGCTGGCGGCAGCACCTTCCGGCTGACAGCCGCGTGCACGGGATCATCACCCACGGCGGCGATGCGGTGAACGTGATCCCGGCGCGCGCCGAGGCGAAGTTCGGATTGCGCGCGAAAGACCTCACGACGCTCCAGGCGATGGTCGCGACGTTCAGCGACGTCGCGCAGGGTGCGGCGCTCGAGACCGGGACGACGGTGGAGATCACCGATTACCTCCCGCTCTATGCGCCGGTCGCGGCGAACCTGAAGCTCGGCGACGTCGTTGCCGATGAGCTCCGGCGCCGCGGGGTCGAGGCCGAACGTGGCGTGCTCGTGAGCGCGTCTACCGATCTCGGCAATGTCTCGCAGAAGGTCCCGACGGACTGGATCCGCTTTCCCGTCAGTGAGCGTCCGATCGCGGGGCACTCCGATGCGATGCGCGACGCGAGCGCGAGCGATCTCGCCCATCGCAACGCGCTGCTCGTCGTGGAGGCGCTCGGCGCCGCGGCACACCGTGTCGCGTCGGACGCGTCCCTGCAGCGATCGATCCAGGGCGGCGCGAAGGTGCCGGCATGACCGCCGACGCGCTGCGCGCGGAGCTCATCGCGCTGTCGCGCGCGATCCA
>JBDTMY010000226.1:0-2969 GCA_039934015.1 Chloroflexota bacterium
GAGAGGTAGCGGCCCTCGGCGACCTTGATCGGGTCGACCTCGCCGATGAGGTCGGCGATCGAGATGTCCGGAGTCGCGAGCTTCTCGCTGTACCTCTGGTCGCGCATCAGCCAGACGAGCTCCACCGCGTCGCCGTCTTTCGCCACGCGGGCCTTGCATGCGGCGCATATCGGCTTCAGGGGATCGTCGTTGATCTCGCAGCCCGCGATCGCGGGCGCGACCGGGTCCAGCAGCTCGACGAGCTGGCGCGCGATACGGGTCTTCGCCTGCCCACGCTCGCCCAGGAAGATGATGTCCTGGCCGGAGAGGATCGCGTTCTCGATCTGGGGGATGACCGTGGCCTCGTAACCGACGATGCCTTGGAACAGCGCGCGCTTTTCCGCGAGCGCGGTGATGAGGTTCGAGCGCAGCTCGTCTTTCACCGTCCGGCTCTGATAACCGGTCTTGCGCAGCGCACCGATGGTCGTTGCTCGGTCTGTCATTTGACGGGATCTCCTCTGATGTCGTTGGGGACCGCTTCGCCACGATCGGCCGCCAGAGCCGCGCGGACCTCGGGAATGCCGCGGCAACCGCGCGCCAGAAGATCGGTGAGATGCTCGGAACGGCGACCCAGCTCCTCGGCCAGACCCTCGCGGTGGGCGTTCTGCCGCAGCGAGTGGAGCAGGTCGATCTCGGCGGACTCGTCGTGTTCGTGCGAGTCGGCGCGCTCGTCGTGCTCGACGAGCGGGAGGGCTTTGACGGTGCCGCCGCGCGGCACGAGGCGATGCATCGAGACGACGCGGCGGGCGTACCCCCCGCCCGTGGTCGCATACACACGCATGACCATGAGCAAGTTCACACGCGCGAGGTCACCGGGGTCGACGCCGAGCTCGCCGACGAGCTGCGCCAGCGCCTCGTCACACGAGTCGGCGTGCAACGTCGATCCGAGGGCGTAACCGCGCCGGAGTGTCTCGAAGACGCGCACCGCCTTCGGGCCCCAGAGGTAGACGGGCAGGTGCGACGAAAGCTCGTTGGCGAGCAGCAGCGTCGCATCCGGCTTCGTCTGCCCGAGGAAGTCGAATGTCTCGGCCCAGCCGCGGATGAAGATGCGGCGCGTGGCGTTCGGCAGGAAATCCAGCAGCGCCGTGAGCGTCGTCGTCTTGCCCGAGTGCGGCTGCTCCGCCGCGATCAGCATCGAGCCGTGCGACTCGATGGTCATCCCGCACAGCGCCGCCGTCCGCGCGTCCATGTTCCCCGCTTCGAGGAGCTGCGTGACGGACATCGGCACCGGTGGCTCCCAGTTCCAGCCCCACCAGCCCACCGGCATGTCGTAGTCGCGCGGTGAAAGCGGGCGCTCGACGATGGGATACCGACGCTGCATCGGCGGTGACTCCATTGACCGAGGGTATCACGGTATCCTGCGCATTCCGTGAAAGAAAAGACGCGGAAGTCGCAGCGCGAGGCGTCCGCTCAGCAAGAAGACACGCGACCCATCGATGATCCCGCGCGACTCGCCGATGAGGCGCGTGCGACGATCGAAAAGAACGCGACGGAGATACGCAAACAGCGCGTTCCGATCGCGACAGAGCCGCCGACGGTCTTCCGCCCCTGAGCGATCACCGCTTCGCGACTCTCTCCGACCTGCAGACAGCACTGCGCAAGCGCAGCGTGTCGGCGGTGGAGCTCGCCGAGGAGACCTGTGACCGTCTCGGGCGGGTTGGTCCGCGCTACAACGCGGTCGCAATGGTCATGCGGGAGCGCGCGCTCGCCGAAGCCAAGCGTGCAGACGCCGCCCTCGGGCGCCGCGAACGGCGACCGCTGCTCGGGATCCCGTACGGCGCGAAGGATCTGCTCGCGGCGAAAGGAGCGCCGACGACGTGGGGCGCCCCACCGTATCGGGATCAGGTGATCGACGTCGACGCGACGGCGGTCGCCAAGCTGAAGCGCGCGGGTGCCGTGCTCGCCGCGAAGCTCGCGATGGTGGAGCTCGCCGGTGGCGGCGGGTATCGCTACCCCAGCGCTTCGCTACAGGGTCCGGGACGCAACCCCTGGAACATCGAGCGCTGGTCCGGTGGCTCGTCGAGCGGATCAGGCTCCGCGGTCGCTGGCGGCCTGGTCCCGTACGCGCTCGGCTCCGAGACGTCGGGCTCGATCGGTACGCCATCCGCGTACTGCGGCGTCACGGGTCTTCGTCCGACCTACGGACTGGTGAGCCGGCACGGTGCGATGGCGCTCTCGTGGACGCTCGACAAGATCGGACCGATGGCGCGCAGTGCCGACGACTGCGCCGTAGTGCTGGAAGCGATCGCCGGCCCTGACAGTGCTGACCCGACGGTCTCAGGTCGACGCTTCAAGCCCCTCGACGCGCGCGCCGCGACCTCGGCGGTGAAGCGCGCAAGAGTCGCCTTCGCGCAGGAGGACCTCGAAGATCACGCGTCGCCCGAGGCCAAGCGTGCGCTCGAGCAGGGCGTCGAGGAGTTCCGACGCCTGGTACCGAGGCTCATGCGCGCAGCGCTACCCGCTATGCCGTTCGGCCCGCTCGTTTCCACCGTCTACGCGGCCGAGGGCTCAACGATCTTCGCCGAGCTCATCGAGGGCGACCGCTTCGACGAGCTCGTCGACAAGCGTCAGAAGGCGGGGCTGCGCGCGTCACTCGACATCCGCGCACGCGATTACCTTCAGGCGATGCGTCTGCGCGTCGCGGTCTCCGCGGCATTCGCGGACATCTTCAAGGAAGCCGACGTGATCCTCTCCGTCGGCCGCACGATCACGGCGACGCCCATCACGCAGGCGCTCGACATTCCCGGCATGACCGCGAGCAATCCGCAGGCATCGAAGCGGCCGGGCAACACCGGGCTCATCGCCGCGGGAAATCTCGCCGGTCTGCCGGCGATCTTCTTCCCTTGCGGATTCGGCACCGATCGGATGCCGGTCGGGTTGCAGCTCGTCGGTCCCCCGTTCTCGGAGCCGCTACTCGTCGCGCTCGCGGC
>JBDTMY010000227.1:0-4956 GCA_039934015.1 Chloroflexota bacterium
GCCGCGATGATGCGGCCGCGCACGCGCCGGTCGCTGGTCGCAAACGCCGTTTGACGACGTGGCGCTGGGAGCGCGGCATTGCCGCACGAGCGGCACGCCGCCGCGATCGGGCAGCTCTCGCACCGCGGCGTGCGCGCGAGGCAGACCGTCGCGCCCAGATCCATGAGCGCGTGATGCCAGCGGTCGGCGCCGTCACGCGGCACGAGCTGCTCGTCGAGCGCGACCGCTTCGCGCTCTGTCGCGATCCGACCGAGGAGTGCGCGGCCAAGTACCCGGCGGACGTTCGTATCCGCGAAGGCCACGCTTTCGCCCCGGCTGAAGCAGCTGACCGCGCCGGCGGTGTACGCGCCGACGCCCGGCAGCGCGTCCAGCCCGTCGCGCGTCGCCGGGAGCTCGCGCGGATGCAGCCTCGCGATGCGGTGGAGATCCCGGGCGCGACGGTTATACCCGAGGCCCGACCACGCCCGGAGCACGTCCGCGAGCGCCGCTTCCGACAGCGCGGCGAGAGTGGGGAAGCGGCCGAGGAAGGCGGTGTATGCCGGGAGCACACGGGACACCTGCGTCTGTTGGAGCATCACCTCCGACACGAGCACGGCGTATGGGTCGCGGGTGCGCCGCCATGGAAGGTCCCGCGCGCTCTGCCCGTACCAGCGCAGAAGGCGCTTCCTGAGCGTCGCCGCCACCGTCTTGCCCGTGTACACTCTGTCGCCAGCATAGGTAGCCCGGAGTGCTGAGGGCCGTGAGGTCTTCAGTCCTTTTATTTCTAGGGCGGTGGGGTGGGCGCGAGTCGCACCCGACGCGTAACGGAGGCTCAATGAACAATCTCGAGAAGCCGGTCTATGTCTCTGCCGATGGTCTGAAGAAGCTGACGGCGGAGCTTGAAGAGCTGCGCACGGCGAACCGTGCGGAGGTCGCGCAGCGCATCCACGCCGCCATGGAGTTCGGCGACTTCAGCGAGAACTCCGAGCTCGAGCAGGCCAAGAACGACCAGGCCTTCCTCGAGGGCCGGATCATGACGCTCGAGCAGATGATCAAGAACGCCGAGATCATCGACGAGACGTCGAAACACGATCTCGTCGAGGTCGGCAGCCACGTCACGGTCGAGGCCGACGGACGCAAAGAGAAATACACGATCGTCGGATCCGCGGAGGCGGCGCCCCAAGAGGGCAAGATCAGCAACGAGTCGCCGGTCGGGCGCGCGCTCCAGGGTCATCGAGCGGGTGAGACCGTGAAGGTTTCGGTGCCCGCGGGCACGATGGAGATGAAGATCCTGGCGGTCAGTTGAGCGTAGATTCCCACGAGAGCGTGGCGAGCAGAGGATCGGAGCAAGGTCACCAGGCGCGCTTCTGGGCGGACGAGGAGGCCGACCTCCTTGCCACCGACCGCCAGCACGTGATCCGAGATTCCAAGACGCCGTCTGGCGCCGTTCCGATCTCCGGCCTGCGCGGCCCGATCATCACCGACGCCCTTTACCGCACCTTCAAGAAGCGGGGCCTGCGGATCCGCTACGTCTTCACGATCGACGATTACGACCCCATGGATTCGCAGTCGCTCAAGGAGAAGGCGGCGTGGGCGGCGCACATGGGCAAGCCCTTCGCGCACATCCCTTCACCCGAGCCCTCCGCCGCATCCGACTTCGCCCGCTACCACGCCTCGGCGTACCTCGCGACATTTGAGACGCTCGGCATCCGGCCGGAGGAGATCCACTGGATGCGGGATCTGTACGGCAAGGGCGCTCTCGATAAGCAGATCGACCTGGTGCTCCGGAGCGCCGCCACCATCCGTGAGATCTACGAGCGTGTGTCGCATGTCACCAAGGACGAGCGCTGGCTCCCGATCGGCGTGATCTGCGAGAGCTGCGGTCGCATCGGGACGACGTACGCCTCTGACTACGACGGCGAGACGGTCGCGTACGAGTGCCGCAAGGACTACGTCGACTGGGCGCAGGGCTGCGGGCACACGGGACGCCGGTCGCCGTTCAAGGGCAACGCGAAGCTTTACTGGAATCTCCAGTGGTGCGCGATGTGGGATCACTTCAGCGTGACGTACGAAGAGGGCGGCAAGGATCTGCTTACCGCCGGCGGGTCACGCGACCGCGCCAACGAGATCTACCGCGAGGTCTGGAAGAAGGATCCGCCGATCGGCCTGGTGCACGAGTTCCTCACCATCGGTGGCAAGAAGATGGCGACGTCCAAAGGCCTCGGCGCGTCCGCGACCGACCTCGTGAGGGTCTACCCGCCAGAGCTCGTGCGCTTCCTGATGCTGCGCACGCATCCCAAGCGGCACGTCGAGTTCGACCCGGGCGGCCTCACGCTTCCCAAGCTCGTGGACGAGTACGACCGTTGTGCCGATGCCTCCCGGAACGAGCCGGACAGCGACCAGGCCAAGGTGTGGGCGCTCTCGCAGGTCGCGGAAGACCCCGAGCCACCGGGTTTTCGTGTGCGCTTCGGCATCGTGGCCGACTGGCTCCAGATCCCGAGCGTAGACCCGTTGAAGGAAGCGGAGCGTCGCAAGGGCGCGCCGCTCGCCGCGGCCGAGCGAAGGGATCTCGAGCAGCGCATCGCGCTCGCGCGAGTCTGGCTCGAACGTTGGGCGCCTGAGGATGCGCGTTTCAGCGTCCTACCCGAGCTGCCGGCCGACATCAGGCTCTCCGACACGCAGCGCCGTTATCTGGAGGCCGTGAAGGAGCTGATCGGCAAGTTCCGCGACCCCGAGGCGCTGCAGCAGGAGCTGTACGAAACGGCAAAGCGCGTCGGCGTCGTCGGCGTGGATGGCAAAGTTTCCCGTGATGCCTTCAGCGCGATCTACCTGGCGTTCCTCGGCAAGCCGAGCGGACCGAAGGCGGGTTGGCTCCTCACGACGCTCTCAGACGACTTCATTCGCCGGCGCCTCGACGAGGCGCAAAAGGCACCGTGAACGGCAAGCTGCCCGTCGCGATCATCTGGCACATGCATCAGCCGTACTACCGGCATCCGCAGACGAGCGAGTTCGTCCTGCCGTGGGTGCGGCTCCACGCGTCGAAGGACTACCTCCACATGGCGCGCCTGCTCCAGGAGTTCCCCGGCGTGAAGGCGCACCTCACGATGGTGCCGAGCCTGCGCGACCAGCTCGAGGACTACGCGCGCGGCGCGGACGACGAGGATGCGCGCGTGACGATGCGCACCGTCGATGGCTCACTCACACCGGAGGAGAAGGAGCACATGCTGCGTCGCTTCTTCTCCATCCATCACGGCAACGTGATCCACCGACACGACGAATATCGGCGCCTGCTCCAGCTGGGGATGGCGACGCGCGATCGACCGGAGCTGCTGTCAGACGACTACTTCGTCGACCTCGCGCTGTGGTTCAACCTCGCGTGGATCGATCCGGACGACATCACGAGCGACGCGCGGCTCGCGGAGCTGCGGCGCAAGGGCCAGCGCTACACGCGCGAGGACGTGCGCTATGTCATTGGCCGGCAGCGGATGATGGCGTCGGGCGTCCCGCACCTGTATCACCGGCTCGAGCACGACGGCCAGGTCGAGATCATGACGACGCCGTATTACCACCCGATCCTTCCGCTCATCATCGACAGCAGCAGCGCGCTGCGCGCGGACCCGAACGCGATCCTCCCGGATCCGCCCTTCGCGTACCCAGACGATGCCGCGTTCCAGATCGAGGAGGCCATCGCATCGCACGAGCGCTCCTTTGGTAAGAAGCCCCGCGGCATGTGGCCGTCCGAAGGCTCCGTCTCGCCGGAGGCAGCCAGCGCGATCTTCAAGGCCGGCCTCGACTGGTTCGCCTCGGACGAAGGCGTGCTCGCGCGCTCGGTCGGCATCGAGCTCAAGCGTGACGAGGTCGGCGGGCTGCTCGAGCCGCAGCTGCTCTACCGGCCGTATCGCATACCTGGCGGCGGGACCGCGATCTTCCGCGACCGCGAGATCTCGGATCGCATCGGCTTCCTCTACGGCGATATGACGCCGCACGACGCCGTCGGCGACATGATCTGGAAGCTCGAGCGCGCTCGCGAGCGGCTCCCCGATGATGGCGGACCGTATCTCGCGACGATCATCCTCGACGGCGAGAACGCCTGGGAGCAGTACCCGAACAACGGCAACGACTTCCTGCGCTACCTGTATGGGACGCTGCAGTCGGACGAGCGGTTCGAGACCGTGCGCGTCAGCGACTTCCTCGACAAGCACCCCGCCAACGTCGAGCTGCCGAATCTCCACACCGGTTCGTGGATCGACGCGACGCTCGGCGTATGGATCGGCGAGCCCGCGCACGCGAAGGCGTGGAGCGCGCTCGAACGCACGCGCCGCTTCGCGCAAGAGCAGTGGGGCGCGCTTCGCTACATGCCCAAGAGCGTGCGACAGCCGCTGATGGTCGCCGAGGGCAGCGATTGGTTCTGGTGGTACTCGAGCCGCAACTCGAGCCCCGAGGACAGCGTGTTCGACGAGCTCTTCCGCGCGAACCTCGAGGTCGTCTGGTGGTACGCCGGCGCGGAGCCGCCGGACGACATCCGCACCTCGCTCATGGATCCGAACCGCCTTGCTGCCGTCGTGGGGCGTGGCGGCGCGATGCTTCCCGGCGCGCGCGAGCAATACGGCTAGCGGCGCGCGCCGCCTTTGGCGCGTACCTTGGCCAGCATCGCGTCGCTGAGTGCCTTGATCTTGCCGTCGGCCTCCTCGGCGAGCCGGAGCGCCAGCTGCGCCGCGATGCGCGGCGGAAGCGCCAGACACAGGGGTTTGGCCGAGTCGTTCGCCGCGTCGGTGTCCTCGGGCTCGTAGGTAGAAGGCTCACCGGCCGGTCCCCACTTGTCGAGGAAGTAGATCGCACGCGCGTCCCAGAAGCCGACATGCGCGAGCACCGCGGCCACCGTCCAACCACCCGGCATCGGACGGCTCAGCTCCATACGCGTTTCCTTTATCGTCCTTCATCGCCATGGTGACAAGCTCCAGCGCGGTCGGGCGACTC
>JBDTMY010000228.1:0-7546 GCA_039934015.1 Chloroflexota bacterium
GTACCTGATCGCGTTCTCGATCCTCATCTTCATCTTCAACTTCCTCAGCAGCATCGTGATGAAGGGTGGGAAGATCGCGGACGACGACCCGTGGGAAGGCGACACGCTCGAGTGGGCGACCAGCTCGCCGCCGCCGGCGTACAACTTCGCGCGCATCCCGGTCGTGCGCAGCGCACGCCCCCTGAAAGAAGACGTGCCCCACTAGGGCGCACGTCGAGGATTCCGCATGACCCTCAGCTCTCGGTATCGCGCTCTCGTGTATGTCACGCTCCTGCTGTCGTTCCTCGCGGTCGTGTGGGGCGGCGTCGTCCGCGTGACCGGCTCAGGACTGGGCTGCCCTGACTGGCCGCTGTGCCACGGACAATTCCTCCCCGGGCTCGACACAGCCACGCGCATCGAGTGGTTCCATCGCTTCATCGCCATCGCTGGTGGCCTCAGCCTCGCGGCCCTCGGCCTCATCACCATCGCTAGACACCGCGCGCAGCGCAGGGTGCTCGCGCTCGTCGTCGCGGCCGGCGTGCTCTACATCCTTCAGGCGGTCCTGGGCGGCATCGTCGTCCTGCTCGAGCTGCCGCACAGCTGGGTCACCGCGCACCTCGCCAACGCCGAGATCCTGCTGGCGGTGCTCACCGTCCTCGCCGTCGAGGTCCGCTGGCCTGAGCTCGCATCACGCGAGCGCGCCGCGCCTTGGAGCGCACTGCTCCTGGCCGCCGCGGTCGGCACGTTCGTCCTCCTGCTCTCGGGCGCGTACGTGCGCGGCGCCGACGCGACCACCGCGTGCACGACCTGGCCCTTCTGCGACGATGGCGCGTTCCCGGCCTTCGGCGCCCCTGCGGTCCACATGGCGCACCGGTGGCTCGCCGGCGTCGTCGGCGTCGTGCTGCTCGCGGCCTGCTGGCAGGCGTGGCGCCATCGCCGCGAGGTCCCGGGCCTCGGCACCTTCGCCGTTCTCACGGCGGTCGCGTTCGCGGCGCAGGTCGTTGTCGGAGCGGCCAATCCGCTCTCCGGCTTCTCACCGTGGGCTCTGGGGGCTCACCCGGCACTCGCGTCCCTCTTGTGGTGCCTGACGGTCGCGCTGACCACCGTCGCGTGGCGTCCCACGCTGCCGTCCCGTGAGCTGGTGTCGGACATGGTCGCGCTCACGAAGCCCGCGATCATGTCGCTGCTGCTCCTCACCGCGATCGGCGCGATGTTCCTGGCGGCACGCGGTGTTCCGCCGTTCGGATTGCTCGCCGCGACGATCATCGGCGGTGCGGCCGCGAGCGGCGGTGCCTCTGCGCTCAATCAGTACTTCGACCGCGACATCGACGAGCTCATGCGGCGCACGCGCCGCAGGCCGCTGCCGGCGCACCGCGTGCCCGTCGAGTGGGCCGTCGGCCTCGGCATCGCTCTCAACATCATCGCCTTCGCCGTGCTCGCGCTCTTCGCGAACGTGCTCGCAGCGTGTCTCGCCATCGCTGGCACGCTCTTCTACATCCTCGTGTACACACTGTGGCTCAAGCGCTCGACCGTCCAGAACATCGTCATCGGCGGCGCGGCCGGCGCGATCCCGCCGCTGGTCGGCTGGGCGGCCGTCACCGGGTCGCTGGACCTCTCGGCGTGGCTGCTGTTCGCGATCGTGTTCTTCTGGACGCCCGCGCACTTCTGGGCGCTTGCGCTGCTCATCAGCGACGACTACAAGCGCGCAGGCGTCCCGATGCTGCCGGTCGTGCGCGGCGAAGAGGCGACCACGTGGGGCATCTTCACCTACGCGCTCTCGCTGGTGCCCCTCTCGGTGCTGCTGTTCCTCGGCGGCGGTCTCGGGCCGCTGTATCTCGTCGCGGCCGTGGCCCTCGGTCTGGTGTTCGTCGGCTGGTCGGTGCGCCTGCTGCGCGCGGCCGCGGCCCGCCGCCGTGCTATCGCGCGCGGCCTGTACCTCTACTCGCTCCTGTATCTGGCGCTGCTGTTCGTCGCGATCATGGTGGACAGCTCATTGAAGCTCTAGCGATCGTTTGCACGGTCCTCGCGGCGGCGGCCTACGCGCGCGGTGTGCGGCGGATGAAGCGGCGGCGATGGCCGGCCTGGCGAACGGGAGTCTTCTTCCTCGGGATCGCGACGTTCCTCTTGGCGCTCGTGCCGGCGCTCGAGGCGCTCGCCGCCGATCTCTTCAGCGCCCACATGCTCCAGCACGTGCTCCTCACGATGATCGCGCCGCCGCTTCTCTTCATCGGCCAGCCGGTGCGGCCACTGCTCCTGGGGCTGCCCGAGGTGGTCCGCACGCGGGTCGTGCGGCCACTGGCGCGGAGCGGGTCGGTGCGGGGCCTCGTTCACCTGCTGCGTCATCCGCTCATCGCGGTCCTGCTGTTCGTGGGCGGGGTGTATCTCTGGCACTGGCCTGCTCTGTACGACGCGGCCGTCGAGGACGCGCGCGTGCACGTCCTCGAGCACGCGCACTTCTTCGGCGCCGCCATGCTGTTCTGGAGCGTCGTGATCGACCCGGTGCCCTTCCGCGGGACGCTCCCGTACGCCGCTCGCATCATCTATCTCTTGCTCGCGGGCGCCGCGCAGAACACGCTCCTCGGCGGCATCCTGTCGTTCTCTACGCGAGCGCTCTATCCGCACTACGCGGACCGCACGCTGCGCTACGGCATCGACGCGCTCAGCGATCAGCGGATCGGGGGAGCGCTCATGTGGGTGGTCGGCGATGCTGTCTTCCTGCTCGGTGTCTCACTGGCATTCTTCCGGTGGCTCGCGCACGAAGAGGAAACGCAGCGTCGTCGCGAGAGCGGTACGCTGCGTTCGTGACACGCTCTTCCATGGCGCTGGTCCTGGGCCTCGCCGTGACCATTTCGGCTTGCTCCGGGGCGTCTGAGGCCATCCCGGCGGATGTCGATGTCGCGGTCCACATGAAGGACTACCGGATCGAGCTGAGCGTCGCGACGGTCAAGCCGGGAACGGTGAAGTTCGGCATCAAGAACGAGGGCGGCATGGAGCACTCGTTCGAGATGCTGAGGACCGATCTGCCGTTCGACAAGCTGCCGACGACCGCGGACGCGAAGGCGAAAGAGGACGGCTTGGTGAAGCAGGTGAAGAGCATGGGCATCGGAAAGGTCGCGGTGGTGACCGCGGACCTTGCCGCCGGCAACTACGTGATCATCTGCAACGTCGCGGGCCACTATCAGCTTGGGATGCGAGTCACGCTGACGGTCCGCTAGCTCGCTCGTTGCCCCGCTATTTGAGGATGAGCAGGAAGTTGACGAGGTCCGTGATCTGCTGGTCCGAGAGTCCGAGGTTCGGCATCTGTGTCCCCGGCTTGACTGCCGGCGGATTCGCCAGCCACTTCCGCAGGTTCTCCTCGTTCACCGGCGACAACACGCCGGCGATGTCCTTGTTGCCAGGGCCCGCGACGCGTGTCAGGTCGGGCGCGCCGGGGAACTTGCCCGCCGTCAGGCCCTGCACCGTGTGACAGCCCGCGCAGGCGAGCGACTGGAAGAGCTCTTTTCCTCTGATCGTTTCCGGCGCGGTGAATCGTTCCGCCTCCACTTTCGCCGCGTCGATCCACGCCGCGTATTCGTTCACCGGATGCGCGACGAGCGTGATGAGCATGTCGGCGTGCCCGTCGCCGCAGAACTCGAGGCACTGCCCCTTGTACGAACCGGGCTTGTCTGCCTGGATCCAGAGATCGGTCGCGCGGCCTGGGACCGCGTCCTTCTTGCCGCCCACGGAGGGGACCCAGAACGAGTGGATGACGTCCTTCGCAGAGAGCTCGATGCGCACTTTCATGCCGACCGGGACGTGCAGCTCCTGCGCTCCCGTGAGGAACGTCGTCCCGTCCTTCAGCTTGAAGCGGTCCTCGTGCGGGTAGCTGAAGCTCCACGTCCATTGCGAACCCTGCGCCTGCACGACCATCCCGACGTCGCCGCCGTGGGTGTTGTTGATGAAGTCGAGCTTCTGCCACGACAGCACCGAGAAGCTCACGACCATCAGCGTCGGGATGACGGTCCAGGTGAGCTCCAGGAAGTTGTGGCCGTGGAACTGCCGCGCGACGTGTCCGGGCCGCTCTCGGAACTTGATCCCGGCGTAGATGATCCCGCCGTTCACGATCGCGAGCACCAGCACCGCGGCGGCGAACATGATCCAGTAGAGCTCCGCGATGGTCCGCGCCACTGGGCCCTGCGGGTCGTTCGGCCACGGCCCGTCGGCGAGCGCGGTCGTCGATGAGACGAAGGCGATGACGAGCGCGGTGATGAGGCCGAGGGCCACGCGAATGCGGACCGGGAACATCGCGACAAAGATTAGGGCGTCGTTTCGACACGCGCCAATCGCCCAAATAGACTGACGCCCGTGTCCGGACACCATGAGACGACGACGGCGGCCGAGGCTGAGCCGCATCTGCCTCCGCCGAGCCTTTCACCCGCGATCATCGGTCTCGGCGTGACGATCCTGTCCTTCGGCATCCTGTTCGGCGTCGTTCTCATCGCGGTCGGCGCCGTGATCCTCCTGATCGGGATCATCACCTGGCTCATCGACGACGCGCGGGCTTATGTCGCCGCGGGCGATTCCGGCCACGGCGGACACTAGGCGATGAGCATGCGCACCGAAGAGCGCCCGATCGTTCGCGGGCGCCGCGAGCGGCCACGCGACCGCCTTCCGGTCAACGAGACCGGGCTCGACGCGCAGCCAGGCCGCTTCAGCCACGCGATGTGGGCCTGCATCCTCTTCGTCTCATCGGAAGGGATGTTCTTCGGCGCTCTCTTCACGACCTACTTCTTCCTGCGCACTCGCGTGCCGGACTGGGAGCCCATCTTCCAGCGCTGCGCGGCCGAGTGCGAGAAGCCGCACTGGAGCTCAACAACCGACATCTTCGGGATGCAGGTACCGCTCATCGCGATCAACACCGTGGCGCTGCTGGCTTCGAGCGTGACCATGCAATTCGCGGTCAACGCGATCAAGCGCGGCGATCGAGCCGGCCTGATCCGCTGGCTCGCACCAACGATCTTCCTCGGTATCTGGTTCATCTCGGGCCAGATCTACGAGTACACGAAGCTCGGCTTCCTTCCGGACAACAGCATCTTCGCCGCTGTGTTCTTCACGCTCACCGGCTTCCACGGCGCGCACGTGAGCGGCGGCATCCTGATGAACATCTACGTCTTCATCCGCGCGCTCAAGGGACAGTTCTCAGCGCAGCGGCATCTCGCGGTCGAGGCGGCGTCGATCTACTGGCACTTCGTGGATGTGGTCTGGATCGGTCTCTTCACCATCATCTACATCATCGGCTGAGCGCTAGTCCGAACCCTCCCTGATCAGCGCGCGCAGGTCGTCAAGCAGCCAGTTAGTCGGATCGCTCGAGTGCAACAGCGCGCGCTCGCGACCACGCGCGTCGATCAGATAGATCGCGTCGTTGTGCTCCACCGCGCGCGCCCCCGACGACGCGAACGCCCCGATGCCGTACCGCGCCCAGACCGCCTCGAGCTGCGCGCGTGGTCCGATGAGGTAGTGCCAGCGATCCCGCAGGTCGTGTAGATCCGAGAACTCGCGCACCGCTGCCGCGGTGTCTCCCTCCGGGTCGACCGAGACCGCGACGAGCTCCACCTTCGAGGCGTCATCGCCGAGCGAGCGCTGCGCCGCGCGGAGCTGCCCCGCGGTGAGCGGGCACACGTCGGGACAGCGCGTGAACAGGAACGCGAGCGCGATGGCGCGTCCCCGCAGCGACGATAAGGTCAGGCTCTTGCCCGTCACGCCGTCGGTCAGCGTGAAGTCCGGTGCCGCGCTCTTCTCTAGCTCGGTGCCGAAAAGGCGATCCTCGCCGCACGCCGACATCACGAACGCGCATGCGAGCGCGAGCACGACAGCGCGGATCACCGGTCGAGCATATGGCCCATCATCGAAGCGATGCCCCCACTCGCCGTGAGCCTCGGTTACCTCGCGCTCATCGTGCTCTGGGGATCGACCTGGGCCGCGATCAAGGTCGGCGTCGAGGCTGTCCCGCCGTTCGTCTTCGCATTCGAGCGCGCGGTCTCGGTGTCGATCATCCTCGTCGCGCTCTCGCTTGCGATGCGGCTCGAGTTCCCGCGCGATCGCCGGGTGATCATCTCCGCCATCGTCGTCGGCATCGTCAACACCGGCTCGAGCTTTGCGATCATCTTCTGGGCGGAGCAGTACGTCCCGAGCGGCGTCGTCGCGGTCTTCGGCGCGTCGAGTCCGATCTGGACCGCGTTCCTCGCGCACTTTCTCGTGCGCGGTGATCGGCTCTCGGTCACGAAGGTGCTGGGTCTGCTGCTCGGCCTCGCGGGCATCGCGGTGCTCGTCGGCGCACCGGACACGAGCGGTCGGCCGGAGGTCCTCGTGGCGAGCGTGCTGCTCGCCCTGATGCCCGTCACCTGGGCGGTCGGCACCATCCTGCAGGCGCGCGAGCTGCGCCGGGGCTCACCTTTGCCGCTGGTGGCCATCGGCTCGTGCGCCGGATCACTCTTCCTGCTTCCGTTCGCCGCGGCGCAAGCGGGCGGCCCTGCGCGCTGGGACTTCGGCGTCGCCATCGCGTTCGGTTACCTCGTCGTGTTCGGCTCGTGCCTCGGGCTCGTGCTGCAGCTGTGGCTGACGCGGCGCCTGCGCCCGACGACGATGACCCTCGCGCAGGTCGTCATCCCCGTGCAGGCGCTGCTCATCGGCGCGCTCGCGCTGGGAGAGAGCATCACCTGGCGGATGGTCGCCGGAGCGGCTCTGGTCGTCGTCGCCGTCGCGCTCAACGCCATCGCCGGCGGTGGGGCGAGCCCTGGATCAGCAGCCGTCACGTCGCCTGCGGAGTGATCCGACGCTGCCTACGGAATTCGATATCGGGCAAACTCTTCTTTACTTCCCAGCATCACGGGGCGATAGTCAGGATCGACGGGCCCAGCGACAAAATTCGCCGGTGGGGTCGGGAGGACCCGCCCATGTCGTTCCGTCGTCTGATCCTCGCGATCACGATCGCACTTGGTCTTGCGTTCTCGACGAACATCGCGGCTGGCACCGCCAATGCCTGCGACCCGACGTCGGGTGGCGGCTTCTGCTAGGAACATGAGTGACCAGCGGCCGTAGCCAGCGGGCATTTCGGCCGACCGAGACGACCGGGCTCTGGGCCCGTGCGGACCCCTGACCGGCAACGCCCCGGTCTCGGTCCGGGTTTAGTCGGTAAAGCCTCGTTTGACCAACGTGTTGTCGAGACGTAAAGTGCCCCAGCGATGCCCGCCGTCCGTTCCCCCATGGTCGCCGACGTCGGCGCGCGCATCCGCTCGCTGCGGACCGCGAAGGGCCTGACCCAGGCGCAGGTCGCCGAGCCCAACTACACCAAGGCCTACATCTCGATGCTCGAGTCGGGCCGCACGCGCGCCTCCATGAAGGCTCTCGAGCACATCGCCGCCGTCCTGGGCGTGAAGCCAGCGGATCTCCTGGGCGGCGTCGCGGCGCCGGCGACACCGCAGTACGAGCTCCTGGAAGCGCGCCGCCACATCGAGCGGCAGCGCGCCGCCGAGGCGATCCCGATCCTCGTATCTCTGGAAGAGGGACTTGGCGCATCCGACCAGCTCGT
>JBDTMY010000229.1:0-5398 GCA_039934015.1 Chloroflexota bacterium
GGACGCGAAGCGGAACGCGAAGCTCGCGGCGGAGCAAGCGAAGATCGATGAGCGCGAAGCGAAGATCGCCGCGCGCGAAGCGAAGATCGCCGAGCGCGAAGCGAAGAAGAACGCGAAGCGCTCGAAGCCCGCGAGCCAGAACGCCGCCGTCGCCGCGGCGACGTTCGCCGCGCCGGCCGCCACGACGTTCGTCCCGCCTGCGCCGAAGCCCTTCGTCCCGCCGGCTCCGTTCGCTTCGCCGGTCATGGCCGAGCCGCAGCTGCCGCTCAAGCCACCGGCGTACCTGGAGCTGATGGCGGCGATCGCAAAGCACCCCGCCGTCATCCGGAAGGACGTTCGCCTGGGCCTGTTCGGTCGCGCGCGTCTCGAGCTCACGCCGATCGGGATCGCGCTGGTCGGGCTGCGCAGCGGGACCGCCTACACCTGGGCGGAAGTCAAAGATGTGAAGGCGAGTCGCGGGCAGCTCTTGATCAAGACCGAGGCCGACCGCGAGAAGGTCGTCAAAACGAAGGAAAGCACCACGACGCAGCCGTACGTCGAGAAGCTGACGCGCACGATGGTGGTGTCCATCGACGGCGCGGCCGAGCCCGGCCTTGCGCCGTACGTCGCGCGGGTCATGGAGGAGATGAAGGCGCAGACGTTCAACTACCACTCGACGTCCTGGCTCGAGTACGAGAACGCGCTCGAGCGCATGAGGGGCGAGTTCGCGGAGCACGACGATCCGTTCGTGCCCGCGGTCGCCGGGGCGCTGTTCGCGTTCATCTTCCTGGCTGGACTGTTCATCCTTCCGGAGATCGTCAATCTCGCGTCCGACATTCGGCCACCGGCCGGTTCGGGCGCCTTCGTCATCCAGCCGCGTTACAGCTGGTTCGACCTCCGGAGCTTTGTGATGGCCGTCGGGCTGTCCGCCCTGCTCACGCGTCTGGTGCTCCGTCTCGGCCTCGGATCGTCGGCTCTCTCCTGGGCCCGCGGCAGCGTGCGCGGCTGGCACACGACGGGTCCGATGCCGCTGCGGATCGCGACCCGCGAGCTCGCGCGACTCCTGCTCAGCACGTCGGTCGCGGCGGCCGCGCTCTTTCTCGGGTTCGCCGCGTTCGCGCCCACCGTGGCGTCGACCCTCGTCGTCGACAGCGCCGGCCTGCGCGAGGTCGTTCCTTTACCGATCATCGGTGTCGATCGCCAGTGGTCGGGCGTGACCGACGTGCAGAAGAGCGAAGGTCCCGGTCGCCTGGAGGGCTTCGGCGTGACGGTGTTCTTCAGCGACGGCCGCTGGGTCACGTCGATCGATCACGATCTGTCAGGGGGCACGGACGGTCAGCTGCTGAAGGCAGCCGACGGCTGGTGGAAGAACGCGACGCGCTAGATCGCGCTAGCTCGACTCGTCCGCGACCACGCTCAACAGATGACCCATCTTCTCTCGCTTGGTGTTGAGGTACGCGCGGTTCGTCGCGTTCGCCTTGATCTCGATCGGTACTCGCTCGACGATCTCGAACCCATAGAGCGACACGCCGGCCTTCTCCGGGTTGTTGGTGAGGATCCGCGCACGCCGCACGCCGAGGTCCATGAGGATCTGGACGCCGATGCCGTATTCACGGTGATCCGCTTTGAACCCGAGTCGCTCGTTCGCCTGGACGGTGTCGAGGCCCTCATCCTGTAGCGCGTACGCCCGCAGCTTGTTCATGAGGCCGATGCCGCGCCCCTCCTGCCGCAGGTAGAGGAACACCCCGCGGCCCTCGTGCGCGATCCGCTCGAGCGCCGCCTCCATCTGCGCCCCGCAGTCGCAGCGCTGCGAACCAAGAAGGTCTCCGGTGAGGCATTCGGAGTGCACGCGCACCAGCACCGGCTCGCCATCGGCGACGTCGCCCATCGTCAGCGCGACGTGCTCGGCCTCGGTGTTGCCGAAGCGGGCCTGGTAGCCGTGGACCGTGAACTCTCCGTACTTCGTCGGAAGCTTCGCGCTCGCGACGCGCTCGACCATCTGCTCGCGCGCCATGCGGTACGCGATGAGGTCCTTGACCGTGATCATCTTCTGGCCGTGCCGCTTCGCGAAGCGCTTGAGCTCCGGCAGGCGCGACATCGATCCGTCGGCGTTGGTGATCTCGCAGATGACGCCGACCGGCTGCAGACCCGCGAGCCGGCAGAGGTCCACGGCCGCCTCGGTCTGTCCGGCGCGCACCAGCACGCCGCCATCGCGGGCGCGCAGCGGGAACACGTGGCCCGGCTTGACGAGGTCCTGCGCGGTCGCGTTCGGGTCCGCCAGGACCCTGATCGTGCGCGCGCGATCCGCCGCGCTGATCCCGGTCGTGGTGCCCTCGCGCGCGTCGACGCTCACGCTGAACGCCGTGCCGAGAGGCGCCTGATTGCGCACGACCATCTGGGGCAGGTCGAGCTGCTCGAGGCGCTCGCTGGTCATCGGCACGCAGATCACGCCGCTCGCGTACTTGCGAATGAATCCGACCATCTCCGGAGTGCAGACCTCGGCGGCGAGCGTGAGGTCGCCCTCGTTCTCGCGATCCTCGTCGTCGACGACGATGATCATCCGGCCCGCCGCGATCTCGGCGATGGCCTCCTCAACGGTGCTGAACGGCGGCTGTGGTGAAACGAGCCGCGGATGCGGGGCGATCTTCGTCGAGCGGGTGACCTTCTTGCGCGCGGCTACCTTCTTCACATCTCCAGTTTAGGTCACGACTTTCGCAGCAAACGCTCCACGTACTTCGCGACGATGTCGACTTCGATGTTGACCGCCTCGCCCACGCGCAGCGCGCCGAGCGTGGTCCGCTCGGCGGTGTGCGGGATGAGCGCGACCTCGAAGTACGTCTTCCCGATCCCCGCGACCGTGAGGCTCACGCCGTCGATCGTGATGAACCCCTTCATGACGACGTAGCGCGCCGTCGTCTTCGGCAGCGCGAAACGGAGGCGGGCGCCTTGGCCCTCCGCCCGTCGCGCGACGAGCTGCGTGGTCCCGTCGACGTGGCCCTGAACAAGGTGTCCGCCGAGCGCCGTCTCCGGTGTGGCCGCGCGCTCCAGGTTCACGCGCGACCCGCGCATCAGGCCGCCGAGGGTCGTTCGCGCGAGGGTCTCCGGCACGACGTCCGACGCGAAGCCGCGGTCGTCGCGCTCGATCACGGTGAGGCAGGCGCCCCCGACGTTGACGCTGTCGTCGACCGACAGGCGGTCGATGACGCGAGCGCAGGCGATCTCGAGCCGCGCGCCCGACGCGGTGGGCTCGACATGGCGCACGGTCCCCAGCTCCTCGACGATGCCGGTGAACACCTAGAGGTCTCCTTCGATCGCGACGTCCTCGCCAAAGCGCCGGACACGCACGTTCTTCAGCTCGCTCGTATCCATGACGCCCGCGAGCGCCGATGGTCCCTCGCCGCCGGCGAGCGGCGTGGTGATGATCATGAGGCGATCCGCGAGCTTGTCGCGCACCAGCGCACCCGCGACGCGCGGTCCGGCTTCGGAGAGCACGGTGTTGACGCCGTGTTCACCCAGCCAGCGCATCGCCGCGCCGAGGTCGAGGCCGCCGTCGCTGCGGGGTAACGTCGTCAGCAGGACACCGGCCTCGCGAAGCTTGTTCGTGCGCCGCGGATCCGCATCGCGCGCGACGAACAGCACGGTGTGCTGCGGATCCTTGGCGCGGACCACTTTGGCGTTCGGCGGCGTACGCGCGTCGGTGTCGACGATGACCCGCAACGGGTCGCGGCCGGTCACCTCGCGCACTGTGAGCGCGGGGTCGTCGGCGAGGACCGTGCCGATGCCCACGAGCACGGCGTCCGTCCGATCCCGCAGCCGATGCACCTCGCGCAGCGCTCGCTTTCCCACGAGGTAGCGCCGCCCGCGAGCGGTCACGCGGCCGTCCAGCGTCGTCGCGAGCTTGACCAGCACGAACGGCCGTCCCCGTCGCACGCGGCTGACGAATCCCTCGTTGAGGCGGAGCGCCTCGGTCTCCAGGACGCCCTGCTCGACCTCGACGCCGGCGGCCTTGAGCTGGCGAAAGCCTTTGCCATCGGTGCGCGGATCCGGGTCGCGCATTGCCGCGACGACCCGACGCACGCCGGCCCTCAGGATCGCGTCCACGCACGGCGGCGTGCGCCCGTGGTGCGAGCAGGGTTCGAGCGTCGCGTAGAGCGTCGCTCCGCGCGCGGCGTCGCCCGCTTTGGCCAATGCGTTCACCTCGGCGTGAGGCTCGCCCGCGGCGCGGTGAAAGCCCTCGCCGACGACCTGACCGCCGCGGACGACGACCGTGCCCACCATCGGATTGGGGCTCGTGCGGCCAGCGGCGCGCGCGGCGAGACGCAGCGCGCGTCGCATGTATGTCGTGTCGTCGTCGGTCAACGCTTCGTGTCCTCGTCGGCCATCGGTTGTAGTCTGCGGCCTCGTGGCCACCGATCTCGCGGCCGTTGCGAAGCGTCTACCGCTGGAGCTGCGCGTGCGGGTGGGCCTCGACGCGGACCTCGAGAGAACGGTCGAGTTCCAGAACCGCTGGGCCGACGCGGGTCACTGGATGTCCCCCGCGGCCGCCCGCGCGATGTGGACGGCGGCGCCGGATCCCTCGCGGTTCGCGCTCTTGGTCGAGGACGAGCGCGGCGAGGTCCAGGCGATCGCCGTGACGAGCAGCGGTGGTCACTTCGCGTCACCTGACGGGTCGTGGCGAGTCACGCTCCGGGTCGCGCCCGAGTGGCGCCGCCGCGGCGTCGCGCGCTCGCTTCTGGGAAGCATCGAAGAGCACGCGCGCGAGCAGAGCGCGAAGCGGCTGGTCGCCCCAGTGCGCGGAGACGAGCCCGAGGGCGCTCGGTTCGCGGATCACAGCGGCTACCGCGCGTTCCACCAGCGGATCGACGCCTACATCGAGGTCGCCGCCTTCGACCCGTCGAAGTTCGACGATCCCGACGAGATCGCGCGCCGCGCCGGCGTGCAGCTCGTGACGTTCGAAGAGAAGCTGAGCGGGCCACCCGCTGGCGTGGAGGCCTTCCAGCGCAGGCTGTTGCCGGTGATCTGGGAGATGGCGCGCGACGTCCCGTCGCCGACGCCGATGCCCGAGGAGCCGCCGCCGTTCGAGCTGGCGCGAAAGATGTTCTTCGAAGGACCGGGGACCGATCGGCCCAGCACGATCGTCGCGCTTCGCGACGGTCGACCGGTCGGTATGACGGCGACGATGGTGAAGGAGAACGGCGCCGCGTATACGAACTTCACCGGTGTGTCGCGTGCCGAGCGGGGCAAGGGCCTCGCGCTCGCGATGAAGCTGCGTGTTCTGCGCGAGCTGCGCGCTCGCGGCGTGAAGCTGTTCGGCACGACGAACGACGAGTCGAACGCTGCCATGCGCGGCATCAATCGCCGCCTCGGGTACGTGCCCGACCCACCGACCACGATGTACGAAAAGCGCTTCTCATGACCG
>JBDTMY010000230.1:0-7668 GCA_039934015.1 Chloroflexota bacterium
GGCGGTCAGGGACTCGAGGCCGGCGCCGGTCCCCGCGCCGCGGTAGGTCCCGGCCGGTACCGCCGAGGCCTGCGAGGTGGCCGGGGTGAGGCCGCCACAGGCCGCGAGCGTCGTCGCCAGGAGGGCAGCCAGGTAAACGTTGTGTCGCATGAGCACCGCCCATTGTCGGTCATGCCCGCCTAAACGCGAGGGATCGAACCGATATCGTTCGGCCGAGTGACGCCTGCCTCCGCCGCGCTGCGACTTGCTCTCATCGCGGCGATGGCAGTGGCCCTGACCGCCTGCGCGGACTGGAACCGGGGACAGGGGATCGAGGTCCTCGACGCGCACGTCGTGCGCGTGATCGAGACGGGCGACCGGAATTCAGCGCCGACCGGGATGCGCCAGCCTTTCCAGCGTCTCGAGCTCCAGCTGGACAGCGGGCTCTACCGGGGCGAGATCGTCACCGTCGAGTGGGGTGGGCGGCGCGCGCTCGACCCGAACGGCTTCGTGAGCGCCGGGGACCGCGTGCTCGTGACCGAGAGCCGCGACGCCGGCCAGCGCCGCTATTCGGTAGAGGAGATCGTGCGCCTTCCGGCACTCGTGCCGCTCGCGATCGTGCTCTTCGTCGCGCTGCTCGCCGTCGCGCGCCTCAAGGGACTGGCGGCGCTCGGCGGGCTCGCGGCGAGCATCGCGGTGTTCCTTCTCGCGATCGTCCCGGCCCTGCAGCGGGGGGGTGATCCGCTCCTCGCGACACTCGTCGGCGCGGTCGGCGTGGTGACCGTGTCGGTGTTGGTGGTGCACGGCGCGAACCGCAAGAGCCTCGCCGCGCTGATCGGCACGCTCGCCGGGCTCGTTGTGATCTGCGTGGTCGCCGCGGTGGGGCTCGCGACGCTGCACCTCACGGGCCTCGGCTCCGAAGAGCAGATCTTCCTCGCCGTCGGGACCGACGGCCGCATCGACATGCCGCGGCTCGTTCTCGCGAGCGTGATCGTCGGGGCGCTCGGCGCGCTCGTGGACATGTGCGTCGGCCAGGCGTCGGCGACGATGGAGCTTGCCGCGGTGGATCCGAAGCTCGGGCCGGCGCAGCTGTATCGCTCGGCCCTCAACGTGGGCCACGACCACATCGGCTCGCTGGTGAACACGCTCGCGCTGGCGTACTTCGGCGGGGCCCTACCTCTCGTTCTCCTGCTCTCGCTCGGCTTTCAGCCGCTCTCAGTCGCGCTCAACAGCGAGGAGATCGTTGGGTCGATCCTGACCGTGGTCGCCGCGAGCATCGGCCTGGTGCTGTGCGTTCCGGTCACCACGGCGGTCGCTGTGTTCCTCGCGCATAGGCAACGCTCCTGGAACTGATACTCTGTCTCAGTAATGACTGCCAGCGCAGGCGCCATCCTCCGTCGGCTGGGCGACTCAGGGCGCCGCCGTACATCACCGCGACGGGACGTGATCGTGGCCGCACTGAGACGTCGCGCGCCGTTCACCGCGCAGCAGCTTGTCGGCGGGCTCGCTCGGCGCGGCGTGGGGCGAGCGACCGTGTTCCGGACGCTGGACCTCCTTGTTTCGCTCGGGGCCCTCGCGCGCATCCACGGGATCGAGGCCGGTGTGCGCTGCGTGCGTTACACGCCGTGCGCTCCCTCACATCACCACCACCTCGTTTGTCAGGCGTGCGGGCGTGTCGAGGAGCTCGCCGCGAAAGCGCTGGATCAGCGGATCGCCGCCACGGCGCGCGAGCGCGGCTTCAGCCCGCTGGGGCACACCGTTGAGATCGTCGGGCTCTGCCCTGACTGTCGCGGATGACGCCGCTCGTTCTTCTTCTCGGTCTGGCCGCCGCCCTCGGCGATCTCATCGGCGGCGCGATCGTCGCGGCACCACGTCAGATCAGCGATCGCACGCTGAAGCTGCTGATGGCGCTTGGCGCCGGCAATCTTCTCGGCGTCTCGGTGATCGAGCTCATCCCCGAGTCCATCAAAGAGGTCGGTGAATCCGCCCCGCTGTACATCCTCGGCGGTTACCTGTTGATCCACTTCTTCGAGCACGTGTTCGCGCCGCACTTGCATTTCGGTGAGGAGACGCACGGGCACGCCGTCATCGATGCGCACGTCTCTAGCACCGCGGTCCTCGGCCTCGCCCTGCACGCCTTCATGGACGGCGTGGCGATCGGTTCGTCGTTCCTCGCGAGTCCGGCCCTCGGCACGATCGTTTTCGCCGCGATCATGCTGCACAAGCTCCCGGAGGGGTTCACCATCGCCTCGGTCATGAAGGCGACGGGCGCCGGCCGTCGCGGAACGCTCGCGGCCGCCGGACTCTTATCGATCGCGACCTTCACCGGCGTTGTTGCGACCGGTCTACTCAGCGACGTAGCGGGTCCCGCGCTGGCGGTCGCCACGGGTTCGGTGCTGTATGTCGGCGCGACAGACCTCATGAGCGAAGCGAACAAAGAGTTCGGCATCCTCAATCCGCTCATGGTGTTCATCGGCATCGGGATGTTCTTCGCTCTGCTCGGCGTGGCGCGGTTGGCCGGCGTAGAGGTGTGATGAACGACTACCATCGAATGCGTGCCTGTCGATAAGCAGCTGCTCGAGATCCTGGTGTGCCCGGCGGACCACGGTCCGCTCAGCGAGGAAGGCGACCGCCTCATTTGCGGGCGTTGCCGCCGCCGTTATCCCGTCCGCGATGGGATCCCGGTGATGCTGATCGAGGAGGCCGAGCAGCCCGCGTCCTAGAACGGAAGGAGCCCACTCTGGCGATTCAGATCACCCCCGACATGACCATCGCCTCGGTCGTCGACCGCTGGCCGGGATCCGACAAGATCTTCGGCCGCTACACGCTCGGCTGCGCGTCGTGCGCGATCAGCAAAAGCGAGACGATCGCGCAGGCCGCCGCCGGACACGGCGCGGGCCGCGTGAAGCTCGATGACCTGATCGGCGAGCTCAACGTATTCGCCGATACCGGCAAGCTCCCCGAGGGCGCGCCGCCCGCCCCCTCGCTCGCTGCCAAGGGCGTGCCGCGTGGCATGGCCGAGCAGAAGGGCATCAAACACGTCATCGCGGTCATGTCCGGCAAAGGTGGGGTGGGAAAGTCCCTGGTCGCCGGCCTGCTCGCGGTCGGACTGAAGCGCCGCGGCTTCAGCGTCGGGGTGCTCGACGGCGACATCACCGGCCCGTCGATCCCGCGGATGTTCGGCGTGCGCGAGAAGCCGATGTCGGCGGACGGCAAGACGCTCGTTCCGCCGAAATCGCGTGGCGGCATCCCGATCATGTCGATGAACCTGATCCTCCCGAGCGAAGAGGAGGCGGTCATCTGGCGCGGCCCGATGGTCTCCGGCGCCATCCGGCAGTTCTTCAGCGACGTGCAGTGGGGCGAGCTCGACTACCTCATCGTCGATCTGCCGCCGGGCACGAGCGATGCGCCGCTCACCGTGATGCAGGCGCTGCCGGTCGACGGTGTCGTGCTCGTCACCACGCCGCAGGCGCTCGCGACGATGATCGTCATGAAGGCGGTGAAGCTCGTGAAGCAGCTCGGTGGCGAGATCATCGGCGTCGTCGAGAACATGGCCTACGTGACGCTTCCCGACGGTCAGCAGCTCGAGGTGTTCGGTCCGTCGCAGGGCCTGAAGCTCGTCATCTCCGCGAACGCGCCGCTCATGGGGAAGCTCCCCATCGATCCCGTGATCGCGCGCGACGCCGACAACGGCGACATCGAGAACTACATCTCACCCGAGACCGATGAGCTCGTCGAGAACTTCATGCTCGTCGCGCCGCTCAAGGAGCCGGTCCGGGCCTAGGGCGCCCAGTCGCTACCCTTCGCGGATGCTTCAGCGAGCGCGAGAGCACTCCGGCGGCCTCTATCTCTTCATCGCGACCTTTGTCGCGAACGTTCTCGGCTTCGGCTACCAGATCGTCATGGCGCGCCTGCTGTCACCCGCGGAGTACGCGGTGCTCACCGCGCTCTTCGGCATCCTGATCCTGGAGTCGATCTCGAGCCAGGTCATCCAGTCCGCGACGGCCAAGCTGGCCGCCCAGTACCGCGCGCGCCAGGAGGAAGCCGCGCTCCACGCGTTCGTGCGCCGCTGGGGGGTGCGCGTGGCCGCCGGCGCGGCGGCGGTGGGGATCCTTGTCGCTCTGCTCTCGGGTGTGATCGCCGGCGTGCTCGAGCTGCCCGCGCTCTCGGTCACGCTGCTGGGACTGACCCTCTTCCTCGCGCTCATGTTCACGTTCGGTCTCGGCCTGCTGCAGGGGTTGGCGCGTTTCATCTGGATGGGCAGCGCGCTCATCGCGCAGGCCGGCGCTCGACTAGCGGTCGGCGTCGTCCTCGTTCTCGCGGGCTTCAGCGTCGACGGCGCGTTCACCGGCGCGATGGCCGCGATCGCGATCAGCCTGGTCGTCGTCGCGGTGCCGCTGGTCCCGCTGTTCCGCGCCGCGCGCGGCAGCACGGCGCTGCACGAGCTCGGGTCGACGGAGACGCGGTTCTTCGCGCTCTCCGCGGTCGTGCTGCTCGCGTACGCGGCGCTCACGAACATCGACGCGGTCCTCGCGCGCTCGCTGCTCCGACCGGAGGATGCCGGGGCCTACGCCGGAGCGATCACGATGGGGAAGATCGTCCTGTTCGCGCCGATCGCGATCGGCTTCCTGCTCCTCGAGCGCACCGCGCGCGCACATGCGCGCGGTGAGGACACCGACCGGGCGCTCTACCTTGCTCTCGGCTTCGTGCTTGCGACCAGCGGCGTCGTCGCTGTCGCGTACATCGTGATGCCCGAGTTCATCGTGCCCATCGTCGTGGGGTCGCAGTATCCGGAGACCGCGAAGATCGTCGGGACGTACGGCATCGCCGCGCTCTCGAACTCGCTGCTCAACCTGTGGATCGCGTATTTCATCGGCCGCGGTGAGATGCGCGTCGGACTATTGCTTGCGGTCGCGGTGGCGGCCGAGGTCGTGCTGTTGCTGACCAGCGCGACCGATCCGCTGGGCATGGCGCGCGTCGTCCTCGTTGTCGCGCTTGGAACGCAGCTCGCGGCGGTGCTGACCTTCGTGATCCGGAAAGCGCGCGCAGGTTAGAGCTGCGTCGCGTCCACGAGGCCGTTGCGGACGGCGTAGATCGCCGCCTGCGTGCGGTCCGAAACGTTCAGCTTCTCGAGGATCGCCGCGACGTGGCTCTTCACGGTCTCGGGAGAGAGCACCAGCTTGTCGGCGATCTCACGGTTGGAAAGTCCTTCAGCGACGAGACCAAGGATCTCGCGCTCGCGTTTGGTGAGATTCTTCGCCGCTGATGGCACCGGGCCGGCGGGCTTCATCTCGCTGAGCATCCCGCGCAGCAGCTTCGACTCGATGAACGCGCCGCCGGTCGAGACCTGACGGATCGCGTCGACGAGCTCTTCCTTGGAAACATCCTTGAGCAGGTAGCCCGCCGCGCCGGCACGGACCGCGTCACGGAGATACGCCGGGTTGTCATGCATCGTGACCATGATCACCGCGGTGCGCGGGCGCTCTTCCTTGATGCGCTTGGTGGCCTCGAGACCGTCCATGTCCGGCATCCGGACGTCCATGAGGACGACGTCGGGCAGATCCCGCCGGGTGGCCTCGATCGCCTCACGCCCGGTGCGCGCCTCCCCGACGACCTCGATGCCGTCCGCGTTGAGGAGCATCGCCGCTACGCCTTGCCGGACCAGCTCATGGTCGTCGACGAGCAGCACACGTGTGGCCACGGCGTGATTGTACGTGGGAGGGACCGCAGGGCTCATCGCGAACACATGGCGCTCAGTTTCAATACAGAGCAAGCCAGAGCAGATAGATCACAAGCAGGATCACGGCGAGCACCAAGAGAACGAGGACGGTCGTGCCGAGCGTGCCAAGTGCCGCCTGCGCGGTCGGCCGCCGCGCGACGCCGTCGATCATCTTCGCGAATTCGGCCGCGGTCGCGTCTTTTCGAAGCCATCCTCGACCTTCGGGCAGTCGTCGTAGGAGCGCGCGCCCATCAGCCTCGGTCCCCGACAACACGAAGATCGGCGATCCGAGATGGATCCGCGTACCTCCGCTCAACAGAGTTCCGTCGATCAGCGCCACGTCCGGTCGCCAGTCTCGGAGTGCCGCGCCCTCTGCCGCGTTGGCCACCCGCCGAACGTCGTACCGTTCTTCGAGTCGGAGCAGCGTTTCGATGCCCGATCCGATGACCGGGTGAGCCACCACGAGGAGCACCTTGGTCTGCGCCAACTCCGCTATTCAACGCCCGTTAGACCTGAAGCGCCGGGGATAGATAGGAGCGCATCCCCCGAGCGAGCGACCGAGCTGTCGGTGTTGTGGCGACCTTGTAGCGAATCGCGACACGGCTCTCCTACCAAACTCATTCCTGCGACCGATAGCCCGGAATGGGCCCAAACGCGACTCTTTCGCCATGCCAACACGGGTTCTCGTAGCCGACGACCACCTCGCGATCCGCGAGGGCATCCGCTCGCTTCTTGCGCCGGATGACGAGCTGCTGATCGTCGGCGAGGCCGCGGACGGCGTCCAGGCCAGTCGGATGGCGCTCGAGCTCAAGCCCGATCTGATCCTCCTCGACAACTCGATGCCCGGCAAGACCGGCCTCGAGGTGGCGCGCGAGCTCAAGTCGCTCCTGCCCGACACATCGATCGTCTTCCTCACGCTCGACCCTGGGATCCGGGATCTCGCTCTCGCGATCGGCGCTGTCGCTCACATCTCTAAAGACACCGCCCCACAAGAGACGCTGCGCATCCTGCGCCAGGTCGCGCAGCAGCGCGCGAAAGCGAAGCCGCCGGAGCTCACCGCCGTCGACCGCAAGCTGGCGGAAGCGCTCGTGGCCGAGAGCCTCTTCACGGGCGAACAGCTGGCACGCCTCGTCGCTTCACGCGGTCCGCGCGAAACGCTCGCGGCAGCTCTGCTCCGCACCGGAGCGATCCCGGACGCGCGTGCCGCGCAGGTCCTCTCGCGTGTAAGCGGGAGGCCGCTCGTCAAGCTCGCGCCGTACCACGACACCGGGGTCGCGCGCCTCGCGCGCGGCCACCGCAGCCTCATCGACCCGATCGATCCGACCGTCGCGGCACAGCTCGCGAAGCGCCTCTGCGAACAGCGTCAGGTCGTGCTCGTATCGATGGGACGCAGCGAAGCGACGCTGGCGATGGCGAACCCGCTCGATGATCAGACGCTGAACGACGTCAGTGCTCTCCTCGGCAACGTTCCGGTGAGCGTCGTGACGGCCAGCGCGGGCGAGATCGCTGCCGCGATCGCACGCGGCTTCGTCAGCGCCGCTCCGAAGATCGTGATCCCGGTCGCCGAGCGCGCAGCGGCACGCGAGCGCTCGCGCCGTCCGCTGCTTGTCGTGGCCGCCGTGCTCGCCGCGCTCCTTCTATTCCTCAGCGGCTCGGCCGTCATCCTCGGTCCTGCCGCGAGCGCCGTGCAGGCGCGCGCGAACCTCACGATCTTCCAGGGCAACGTCGATGTGCGGACCGGAAGCGGTACGTACACGCCGGCCGGTACCGGCTCCGTGATCCGTCAGGGCGACAGCATCCGCACGCGATCGCTCGCGAACGCGGCGCTGACGTTCTTCGATGAATCGATCGTCGTCCTCGAGCCCGCAACCGAGATCGAGATCCTCGAGCTCCGCGCTCTCTCGAACGGGGCGATCGCCGCGACGCTGCGGCAGACCGCCGGCACGACGTGGCACGTGGTCACGTCGCAG
>JBDTMY010000231.1:0-12263 GCA_039934015.1 Chloroflexota bacterium
TCCGGCGCAGCAGGTTCGAGAACGCGGCGCCGGCGTTCTCGCCGTGCAGCGTGCGTCGCGCGCGGATCCCGCGTGCGAACTCCTGCACCACCGTCGCGGCGACGAACGCCGCGAGGGCGTAGGTGAGCACCGCGAACGCGCCGCCGAGCCCGGTCGCGACAGCGAGCAGCGCGCCGCCCGCGGCGGCGACGATGGGTGCGGTGAACTGGCGCTCCAGCGTGGCGCGCGACGCGCCGTGCCACGGCAGCTGCGGGCCGATGCCCATCAGGAACAGCAAGGCGAGCGCGAGCGGGACCTCGACGCGATCGAAGTACGGCCTGCCGATGGAGAGCTGATCGCCGCTGATCGCCTCCGCGATGAGCGGATAGAGGGTGCCGAGCAGCACGGTCAGCGTCGCGGCGACGAACAGAACGTTCTGGAAGAGGAAGATCGCCTCACGTGACAGCGGCGCGCCGACGGTGCCGGAGTCGCGCAGCATCGGCAGGCGCCACAGCAGCAGGCCCACGGAGAGCACCACGACCGCGACGAGGTAGCCGAGGAGCAGCGGGCCGATCGCGGAGAGGCTGAACGCGTGCACCGAGTTGACGACGCCGCTGCGCGTTAGGAACGTGCCGAGGATCGTGAGCGCGAAGGTCGCGATCACCAGCGACAGGTTCCAGCTGCGCAGCAGGCGCCGCTTCTCTTCGACCATCACCGAGTGGAGGTACGCGGTCGCGACGAGCCACGGCATGATCGCCGCGTTCTCGACCGGATCCCAGGCCCAGTACCCGCCCCAGCCGAGCACGGCGTACGACCACCACGAGCCGGCGATGATGCCGACCCCGAGCAGCGCCCACGACACGAGCGCGTAGCGCCGCGTCGCGACCAGCCACCGGTCGCCGCCCTCGCCGAGGATGAGCGAGGCGATCGCGTAAGCGAACGGCACCGAGAACAGGACGTAGCCGAGATAGAGGAGCGGCGGGTGTAGCGCCATCAGCGGATGGTTCTGCAGCAGCGGGTTCGGGCCGTTTCCGTTGAGCGGCACGATCGCGCTGCGGACGAACGGGTCCGCCGCGGGCGTCGTCACGAGCAGGAGGAAGAACGTGACCATCGCGAACAGCACCGCCAGCGCCGTGGTCGCAAGGCGCGGCAGCGCGGGCGTGCCGCGCCACGCGACGTACGCGGTCGCGCCGGCGAGGATCGCCGTCCAGAGGAGGATCGATCCCTCCAGCGCGGCCCACAGTGAGATCACCGTGAAGAAGGGCGGCGTCTCGAGCGCGTTGTTGCGCGCGACGTACTCGATGCTGAAGTCGTGCGTGACGAGCGCTCCGACCATCGCCAGCGCGGCCAGGACGACGAGCAGGAACGTCACAAGCGCGGACCAGCGCGCGCTCGCGAGCGCTCGACCGTCACGCCTGGCCGCGGCGTAGGCCGCCGCGCCGATCCCCCAGATCGCGAGCGGCAGTGCCGCGCGCAGCGCGCCCATACCAAGGTCGGCGAAGGTGAGGTTCACGGCAGCTGATGGCTCGGCGTGGCGCCCGGCGGCGGCGGCGCGTACTGCTCGTCATGCTTCGCGATCACCTGCGTCGCGTGAAAAGTGCCATCCCGTGCGAAGGTTCCCTCGACGACCGCGCCGGCTCCCTCGCGCAGCAGCGCGGGGGGCGCACCGGTGCCGATGACCGTGACGCGCGTGGTGCCGTCCGATAGGACGAAGCGCAGTTCGCGTGTCTGCGGCTCGTAGCGCAGGCTGCCCACGTCCACCTGGCCGCCCAGTCGCGCGGCCGTGCCCGCGGGGACATTTCGCTCCCGCGCCTCGGTCGGCGTCAGGTAGTAGACCGCCGAGCTCGCCAGGTTCTGGACCGCGACGAAGCCGATCAACACCGCGGCGGCGAGCACCGCGATCAGCAGGACGCGGCGCCCTCCCATGGGCTCAACTCCAACGGCGCCGGCGGAGCGAGATGAGGTAGGCCAAGGTGCCGCCCCAGACGAGAACGTACGCGGCGACGATGAAGCCGAGGTTTTCGATCACGCTCGCGCCTCCAGGATCCGACGCTGGCGCTCGAGCTCGACGGCCATCCGCTCCGCGAGGAACGCGAAGTAGACGAGCGTGAAGGCGATGACGCTCACGAGCAGCGTCACACCCATGGCGGCGTCGAGCGCTGGGCTGCCACCCGCGCGCATCACGGTGGGGAGCTGGTGCAGCGAGTTCATCCACAGCACCGACAGATGAACGATGGGGATATCGATGACCGCGATGACGCCCAGGACCGCCGCGCGCGTCGCGCGCTGGGAGAAATCGGTCGAGAGCGATCGCAACAGCAGGTAGCCGACGTACATCATGAACATGACCGCGGTGGTCACGAGGCGCGGGTCCCACGTCCACCACACGCCCCAGGTCGGCTTGGCCCAGATCGACCCCGCGACGATGAACATACCGGTGAAGAGAACGCCGATCTCCGCCGAGGCCACAGCGAGCGCGTCGAACCATGGGCGCTTGGTCCAGAGCCAGCCAAGGCTCGCGATGAAGACCACGACGAAGGCGAGGTACGCGAGCCAGGCGAGCGGGACGTGCACATACAGGATCCGGTAGACGTCGCCCTGAACGGCGTCGGTAGGCGCCCAGACGAGCGCCATAAAGGTCGCGATCGCCGAGCTGCCGATCGCGAGGACGCCCAGCCATGGCCGTACGCGGATGGTGGGGAAGGGCGCTGCAGTCGTTTCGATCATTCGATGGCCGCAGGGACGATGGTAAGACCAAGCACCCCGTACACGAGCGCGAACGCCGCGAGGATGCCGGCCCATCCGAGAGCGGCCGCGGCATCCCCCGTCAGAGCGGCAGCGGCGCCCTGCGTGCACGCGACGAGCTGCGGGATGAGGATCGGGAACGAGAGGATCGGGACCAGCGCGACCCGCGCGCGCACGCGCAGCGCGAGAAGTGTCGCGAGCACGATGACCGGCGGCAGCGCGAGCACCCCAAGGATGCCGACGAGCACGACATGACCCGCGAGCGCGACCTCGAGATCCAGCAGCAGGAGCGACAGCACCGCGGCCGCGAGCGCGACGATCGCGAGGACGACCGAGATCGCGACGAGCTTGCCCGCATAGAGCGCCTCGCGGCCGCCGTCGAGCACGAGGATCGCGTCGATCGCGTCGTCCTCGAGCTCGCGGTCGAACGAGCGACCCGCGACGAGCGTCGCCGCGAACAGGATCGCGATCCAGTAGAGCGCGCTCGCGACACCGGGCTGGCGCGCCTGGCCGGGCCCGAGGGCGAGGCTCTCCATCAGGACGAGGAGTCCGGTGAACGTGAGCGCCGCGACGAAGCCGTCCGGGTGCCGGCGCTCCGCGGCGAGCTCGCGCGCCGCGACGAGGAGCGCGCGGTCGAGAGCGCTCAAATCTCGCGCAGCCCGCCGGCGTCGAGGACATAGCGATGCGCCGCGTCCTGGTCGAGCTCGTGGTGCATGTGGGTCGCCATGAGCACCGCCTGTCCCCTGACGAGCGCGGTGTTGAGCGCCGCGCGCAGCCTGACGAGAGCGTCCGAATCGAGGTCTGCGAATGGCTCGTCGAGGAGCACGAGCGGTACCTGCTCCGTCTCGATCCGCGCGAGTGACGCGCGGCGTCGCTGGCCGGCCGAGAGTCGTTCGATCGGCCGATCCATGTCGTCGCCGAGTCCCCACTTCCGCAGCGCCCCTGCGACGTCGCTCGCGGCGCGGCCGCGAAACGCGGCGAGGAAGGTGAGGTTCTCCCGCGCCGTGAGGCCGCGCAGCAGCATCGGGCGATGACCGATGTAGAGCGGCTGCCCGCCCGGCACGGAACGGCGTCCACGCGCGAGCGGGACCAGGCCGGCGAACGCGCGGAGCAGGGTCGTTTTGCCCGCACCGTTCGTGCCCCGAAGCAGGGTCAGTCCGGGGTCGAGCTCGAGCGAGATCCCCCGGAGGATCGTGCGGTCGTCGAGCACGACCGTGACATCGTTGAGCGATGCGTTCTCTGGCACGCGCCGCATGATGGGGCGGCTGCTTTGCCTCTGCAGCCTTGCCGTCGTTCTCGCGGTGGTCGCCTGCGCGCCTGAGCCCGTTGCCACCGATCCGATAGCACGCGGCCGGCAGGTGTACCGCACGCTGGGCTGCGCCACCTGCCACGAGTCGAGCTTCACCAACCTGTTCCGCCCCGTCGGGCCGTCCCTGGACCGGGCCGGTCTGATCGCCGAAAAGAGGGTCCCTGGCATGAGCGCGGAGGAATACCTGCGTCAGTCGATCAGCGATCCGGGTGCCTATGTGGCACCGGGGTACCCCGATTCCATGCCCAGGGGCCTCGCCCGGGACCTTTCTCCGGAAGATCTGGCCGCGCTGGTCGCCTATCTGGCCTCGTTGAGATGAGAGATGGCTCCTAACGACCCCCTCCTGGAAACCGTTACGCATGGTGGAAAGGATGAGGATGCCGCTCTTGCCGTCCGAGCTTCGCGGGGTGATCCGGCAGCGTTCGGAGAGCTCTACGACCGGCATGTCAGCGCCGTATACCGCTACGTCTTTTACCGAGTGCGGGACGACGCCGAGGCGGAAGACCTCACCAGTGATGTGTTCATGAAGGCACTGCGAGCGATCCCCCGGTACGAGCCGCGTCAGGCGTTCCTCGCCTGGCTCTACCGCATCGCGCGCAACGCCGTGATCGACCATGTCCGCCGCGGTGGCCGGCAGGTCTCCTTCGAGGATGCGCTCCTGCACCCCGAGGTGCACAACGCGGTCGACCCCGACCTCGAGGTCCTCGCCGGCTCCGACAAGGACACGCTACGCACGGCACTCGGGCAGCTCACGCCGCTGCAGCAGGAGGTCATCGTCCTCCGCTTCCTCGAGGGCTACTCGACCGACGAGATCGCGAAGCTCATTGGAAAGCGCGAGGGCACGGTGCGCGGGATCCAGTTCCGCGCACTCGGCGCGCTCCGCCTGTTGATCCCATCGCGCGAGGCACTGGGTTGAGCGAACGTAAGCTCCCCGAGCCGCGCATCCGCGACGAGTTCCGTCGCGAGCTGCGCGCGCACCTCATGCGTGAGGCCGCCGTCGTCCTCGTGCCGCGCCGCCGCGAGACCGCCTGGACCGCGTGGCTGCGCCCCGCCTTCGTCGCTGGTCTGGCCGCCCTGGTGCTCAGCGTCGGCGCCGGCTCTGCCGCGGCGGGAAGCGTCCCCGGCGACATCACGTTCGGCCTGAAGCGCGCGATCGAGGAAGTCCGCGTCGCGCTCACATTCGACGAGGTCGAGCGCGTACGCGTCCTCGCCGAGATCGCGGACGCGCGTCTCAGCGAGCTCGAGCGTGTCGCCCCGCGCGACGACAAGTCGCCGACAGCGTCCGACGAGTACGCGCGCGCGGTAGCGCGGTTCCGCGCCGCCGTCGATGCGCTGCAGGAGGCCGCACCCGACGAAGACAAGAGCCAGCTGGCGCAGGACGTCGCGGACGCCGCCCGCGAGAAGCACGAGATCATCCTCGAGCAGCTCAGGGCGCGGCTCTCCGACAGGGCGAAGGAGTCGGTGGACCGCGCGATCGAGGACGAGCGGAAGGACACGCCGAACACGACCAAGGACAAGCAGGAAAAGGCCGACGAGCAGAACGGTGGCTCGTCGCCCGAGAAGACAACGCCGCGCCGGAACGACCGCACCGACTCACCGCGCACGTCGCCTACGGGGCGCCGTCCCTAGCTAGGGGGAACGCCCCCGCTTCGCGGCACCTCGCCGCGATGAGGGTCGCGCCGGAGATCGATCGCCGGGATCGGTCCGTGCGGCGGCCCAGGTTTTGGCGGTGGTGGCGGAGGCAGCTCCTCCTCGGATGACCGGAAGCTCCACTGCGCGAGGGCCGCGATGCGCGTTCCGATCGAGCGAAGCGTCGACGCGATGGCGCCCACGATGCCTCCGGTCCTCATGCCCGGTCGCCAGAGCACCGGTCGTGCCAGATGGCACGGCGGGTGCATAGGAAGGCTGCCATGTGCACCTGTAAGATCTGCGTCAGCGAGCGTCTCTTCCTTCGGATCATGGCACTCCTCGTAGCGTGAAGTGCGTCCTCATCGCAGAGGACGATCCGGATATCGCGGACGCGCTATGCCAGGTCCTGACCGAGCGGCTTGCTGTTGAGGCCATCGTTGTGTCCAACGGCGCGTTGGTGATGGACTCGATCAGCGCGCGGCGGCCAGATCTTCTGATCCTGGACGTCGCTCTTCCCGGACTGAACGGCCTCGATGTATTCGACCTGCTGCGCGGCGACAAGCACTGGCAGGGCGTGCCGGTGCTCTTCCTCACAGCGCTTCCGGAACGTGCGGAGACCGCCAACGCACCGACCGGAGTGCATGAAGTCCTCGCCAAGCCGTTCGACGTCGAGGATCTGATCGAGCGCGCGACGCGGCTCATCGGCGGCGCCACGAGCGAGGTCGCGGCCTAACCCGCAGTCTGCTTCGGCTCGCGCGTACGCACGAGCTGCGGCCAGCGTCCCCGGACCGCCGCGGCGATCCCTTCGGCATCCAGTCCGTAGTGACGTCGCCAGAGCTTCTGCGCACCGTGATCCACGTGCTCGTCCGGTATGCCGAGCATCTCGATCTCAGCGCGTGCGCCGCGTTCGTGGAGCAGCTCCGCCACGCCGGATCCGAATCCGCCGGCGACGACGTGTTCCTCGACGGTGACGAAACGCGGTGTCCGCGCGGCGAGCGCGAGAAGGCGCTCCGCGTCGAGCGGCTTCGCGAAGCGCGCGTTCACCACCGTCGCCTGCAGGCCCTCGCGCGCGAGGAGCTCGGCGGCCTCGAGAGCGGCGGCGACGGAGTGCCCATACGCGACGAGGACGAGATCGTCGCCCTCGCGCAGTGTTTCGGAGACCCCGATCGGCAGCTCGCGGGGCGCCGGCGGCATGACGACCCCGGCCCCGGTGCCGCGAGGGAATCGAACGCCGATGGGTCCACGTTGCTCCGCGGCGTGGCGGTACGCCGTCCACATCATGTCGCGGAGCTCGGCCTCGTCCTTCGGCGCCATGAGCACCATCCCCGGCAGCGGGCGCAGGAATGCGATGTCGTAAAGACCCTGATGCGTGCGCCCGTCGTCGCCAACGATGCCCGCTCGGTCCATCGCGAACACCACCGACAGATCCTGTACCGCGACGTCGTGCACGACCTGGTCGAACCCGCGTTGCAGGAACGTCGAGTAGATCGCGACGATCGGGACGATGCCCTGCGTCGCAAGGCCAGCCGCCATCGTCACCGCGTGCTGCTCGCAGATGCCGACGTCGATCAGCCGGCTCGGGAACTCCTTGAATAGCGGGAGGAGGCCGGTGCCGCCGGGCATCGCGGCCGTGATCGCGACGGCGCGCTCGTCCGCCCTCAGGATCTCCCGAACGGCGTCGGCGAAGACCGCGGTGTACTGCGGCGCGCTGGGTTTGGCCGCGCCGGTCGCCGAGACGCCGTGCCACTTCACGTTGTCGTCCTCGGCCGGTCCGTACCCGTGGCCTTTCTGGGTGTGCAGGTGCACGAGCACCGGGCCGTCGCGGAAGTCGCGCGCCTTCGTGAGCACGCTCTCGACCGCGAAGAGGTCGTGGCCGTCGACGGGGCCGAAGTAGGTGAAGCCGAGCTGCTCGAAGAGCAGGTTCGGGATGAGCAGTGCCTTGAGGCTGTTGAAGATGCGCCGGCGCGCTTCCTCCGCCAGATCGCCGGCCGGCATGTGATCGAGCACCTGTCGCACGACGTGCTTCGCACCTCGGTACGGCGTCGCGGTGCGGAGCGTCTCGAGCATCCGCGACACCGCGCCGACATTCGGCGCGATGCTCATGCCGTTGTCGTTGAGGACCACGATCACGCGCCGTTTGTCGTGACCAACGTTGTTGAGTCCTTCGAAGGCCATGCCGGCCGTGAGCGCGCCGTCGCCGATGATCGCGACGACGCCCCAGTCCTCACCCTTGAGGTCACGCGCGATCGCCATCCCGTGCGCGGCCGAGATCGATGTCCCGGCGTGCCCGGCGCCGAACTGATCGTGCTCGGATTCGGTCCGCGCGAGGAAGCCGGAGATGCCGCCGAACTGGCGCAGGGTGTCGAACAGGGGCCGCCGCCCGGTCAGCATCTTGTGGATGTAGGCCTGGTGCCCGGTGTCCCAGACGAGCTTGTCGCGCGGCGATTCGAACACCCGGTGCAGCGCGACCGTGAGCTCCACGGTGCCGAGGCTGGAGGAGATGTGGCCGCCGGTGCGCTGCACCATCTCGACGGTGTAGGCGCGGATCTCCGCGCAGAGCGTCAGCAGCTCGTCCTTCTGAAGCGTGCGGAGGTCGCGCGGGTCGTTGACGCGCTCGAGCACGGACATCGTCCCCATACTACGGGCGCGTGCAGGGTCTTTCGTCTCACGCGGCGGTCATCACCGGCGCGACCGGCAATCTCGGAGCCGCGGTCGTGCGCGCGTATCTCACACGCGGGACGCACGTCGCCGCCGCGGTGCGTGACGCGGCCAAAGGCGAAGCGCTGAAGTCGGCGCTCGGTGATGTCGCGGGTCCCGCGGACGCTCCGCGGCTTCTCGTGATCGAGGCCAATGCCGCCGATGCCGCGGCGATGGACGCGCTGGTCGAGCGCGTGCTGCGCGCATGGGGGCGCATCGACATCCTCAACAATCTCGCCGGCACATTCAAGGGCGGTTCGGTGCTCGACATCGGTCTCATGCGCGAGCTGTGGGACCACAACGTGCTGACCGCTGTCACGGCCGGCGCGGCCTGTCTTCGTCCGATGCGCGCGCGCGGCTACGGCCGCATCGTGAGCGTCTCCGCGATCGGCGCGCTGAAAGGCGCGCGCAACAACGCGGCCTACGCGATGTCGAAGAGCGCGCTCGTGCGGTGGACGGAGTCATGCGCCGCTGAAGTGAAGGGGGAGGGGATCACCGTCAATGTGGTGCTGCCGACGACGATCGACCACCCCGTGAATCGAGCGCAGCTGCCGAAGGCCGATCCAAAGCTCTGGCCGTCGCCGGAGGAGGTCGCGAACGTCATCCTGTTCCTCTCATCGCCTGAGGCCAGCGGGGTGAACGGCGCGGCGATCCCGATCGCTGCGCGGACCTAGGAGGTGGTGAAGCCACCTAGCCCAGCCGGTCGCGCAGCGCCTCGGCCCACTCGGCGTACGCCGCCGCCGAGGGATGCAGTCCGTCTGGCGCGAACATCGCGCGCCGCATCTGGTCGCGCATGAGCGGGAAGATGTCCACGTACGTCGCGCTCGCGCGCTCCGCCTCTTCGCGCGCGATGGCGTTGAAGCGCTCGATCCTCGCCGCGATGGCAACGGGCTCGCCGAACGATGCCCCCGCGCGCGACAGCGACCAGTCCGGCTGCGGCAGCGCGAACACCGCGGCCTCCTGCGCGTCCGCCGCCACGCGTCCGTGGATCGCACGCAGCCGGTCGCGGTAGCGATCGTCCGATGATCCGGCGACGATGTCATTCGCGCCGATGAGGATCGTCACGAGCGTCGGCCGGAACGATGCGACCAGCGGAAGCTCGTCCACGATGAGGTCGTCCGCCCGGTAGCCGTTCACCGCCGGGTTGCGCAGCAGGACCGCGCGCCCGCCGGCCGCCCACAGGCGCGTGAGCACCGCCGGGAATGAACGGTCCGGCGTGGTGCCCGTTCCGATCGTGAACGAGTCACCGAGGGCCAGCCAGCGCTCTGTCAAAGGAATGCCGATGGAATGCTCCGCTGTTCTAGTCTGTGGAAGCTCTTTCCAGAAAGGACCTCTCTTGGCCGACTACGACCTCATCATCATCGGCGGCGGGCCCGCCGGGCTGACCGCCGGACTGTACGCGGCGCGCGCGAACATGAGCGCCGTCCTGCTCGAGGGCAAGGACACCGGCGGCGAGATCCTCAACACCGACCTCATCGAGGACTACCCCGGCTTCGCGTCGATAACGGGGGCCGAGCTCGCCGAGAAGATGGCGGATCATGCACGCAAATTCGGTCTCAAGATCGAGACCTACGCACGCGTGAAGCAGGTCCGCGTCGACGGTGACCGGAAGGTCGTCGAGCTCGAGGACGGCACGACCCACCGCGCGTACGCCGTCATCGTGACCGTTGGTGGCGAGCCGGTGAAGCTGGGCGTTCCCGGCGAAGAGGAGTACCACGGCAGGGGCGTCTCGTACTGCGCCGTCTGCGACGGGGCGTTCTTCAAGGGCAACGACCTCGCCGTCATCGGCGGTGGAGACAGCGCCTTCCAGGAAGGCCTGTTCCTCACGCGCTTCGCGAAGAAGCTCCACGTCGTACACCGCCGTGACGATTTCCGCGCCCAGGCGATCCTGCAGGACCGCCTGCTCGCCAAGGAGATGGTGCACACCGTGACGCCCGCGACGGTCAAGGAGATCGGCGGGGACGGCACGGCGGTGAAGTGGCTGGATGTCGACCGCGGCGGCGAGGTCGAGCGCATACCGGTCGAGGGCGTTTTCGTCTTCGTCGGTTTCAAGCCGGTGGGCAAGCACCTCTTTGCCGATCACATCGTTCACGACGAGAACGGCTACCTGATCACCGATCAATACATGCAGACGAGCATCCCCGGCGTGTACGCCGCAGGCGACACGCGGGCGCAGCTGGCGAAGCAGATCACCACCGCGGTCGGCGACGCGACGACGGCCGTGCTGCACGCCGAGCGCTACATCGAGGAGCTCAAGCATGCCGAGCTCGCGTTCCCGCAGGCTCCACGCGAGGTCGTGGCCGAGACCGCGAGTCGGATGAAGATCCGCACCTTCCCGCCGGGCGCAGTCGTCATGCGCGAGGGCGAGCGATCCGACAGCTTCTACGTGATCGCGAAGGGGGAAGCGGTCGTCGTCCACCGCCAGCCGGACGGCTCGGAGCGGATCCTCAACACGCTGCGTTCGGGCGACTACTTCGGCGAGGTCGGCATCCTCAGTGGACATACCAGGAACGCGACGGTCCGGGCAAAGACCTCACTGGAGATCATGGCGCTCGACGCGGATGCGTTCCGGATGCTGATGGCCAGCTCGCAGGCGACCAGCGACGAGATCGGGCGAGTCGCGAAAACGCGTGCCCGCGCCGAGGACGGCGCCGCCGACTAACTAGCGCTACACCGCGAGCGGCGGGGCCAGCTTCCTGATGCCGGCGATGAGATCGTCCAGGTCGAAGGGCTTTTGCAGGACCGTGCGAATCCCTCGCTTCTTGAACTCCGGCGCGTTCTCGCGCGACACCGCGGTCTCGAACATCACCGGCACGCCGCAGAGCCGCTCGTCCTTCTGTAGGCGGTCATACAGCTCGAGACCGCTCATCCCCGGTAGCCCCACGTCGAGCACGAGCAGGTCCGGTTTCATCCGTTCCATCGTGCGCAGCGCGTCACTCGGCCGGGTGACATGGATGGCGCGGTAGCCCTCTTCGTCGTTGATGACGCCCGCCAGCAGCTCCCCGATGGGCTTGTCGTCTTCCACGACGACGACGATCCTGGTGCGTCCGTTACCACTTGTCATGCCCAAGACGCTGCGCATGGCGTGCCATGGAGCCGGTCGGGTGACCCGGTCGTGCGCGGTTAGTGCAACGGTCGCGTATCGGCGAAGGCGCGGTCTGCCGAGCGAGGCGCTCAAGCGAGCGCTGAGCGTGGATGTTCTTCTGCTCTAACGGTCCTTAGGTGTGCGCTTTGCGTGCGCGGGGAGGTACTGGTCGATCACGGCTCGAAGCTGCTCCGGGTAGTAGGGCTTCGCCAGAAAGCCATCGCAGCCCGCCGCGATCGCGCGCTCGCGATCCGGCGGGGTCGCCGAGGCGGAAACGGCGACCATCCGCATGTCCCTGCCCCACGCTTCCTTACGGACGGCGCGGGCGAAGGTGTAGCCGTCGAGACGCGGGATGTGAAGGTCGAGCAGGATCAGCTCGGGTCGCGTCGCCTGCGCGACGGCGAACGCCGTCTCGCCGTCCATCGTCGTGATGGGCTCGTGTCGTGCCAGCCGCACGATGCGGAGCGCGAGATCCATGCTGGCGGCGTCGTCTTCGACGATCAGGATCCGCGCCATCAGTCCGCGGCTTCCGTTCCCGTTCCCGCGGTGGTGCTCTTCGTCGTGCGACCACGTCCACCGCGCCGGCGTCCTCCGCGGGATCCGCGCCTCGTGCGTTTCCGCGGGACCGCCGGGGCCGCGGTCGTCCCCGGCGCCGCTGCGGTCGGCGGCACCGTCGCTGTTGCCGCGGCCGGCTCGTCCTGTTCCGCGTCCTGGTCCTGGTCCTCGTCCTCGTCGTCGGTCTGCTCCGCGGTGGCGGTCGCGGTCGCGACACGTTCGATGGCGTCGCCGTTCAGACCGCCGAATTCGCCCAGGATGGTG
>JBDTMY010000232.1:0-3382 GCA_039934015.1 Chloroflexota bacterium
TCGCCGCCGCCGCCGAGGCACGCGCCGCCGGGTTGCGGTACCGGCGCACGCAGATGCCGAACACTGATCCCGCGATCATCCGGGCGCTCGCCGCGGTCGCGCGAGGTGTCGATCCCCGCGAGATGCCTACGCTGCGCCTGTGACCTTAGGCCAGACTCGTAGCGACAGGTCGAGCGACGAATCCCAGGTACGCCGTGAGCGCGGCACTCGCGAGATGCAGGATCGTGTCCGGCGGATTGAGTGGCAGCTGCTCGACGATGGGGGCGACGAAGCTCGCGATGACGAGCACCGCGAACACGACGGCCATCCCTTTGTTGATGGTCGTCAGGTAGGCGGCCGACATGCTGCCCAAGATCAATACGGCTCCGAGCGCAAGGTGCGCGATGTTATGGAGCGCGTTCACCGCGAAGATGCCGAGCAGCAGTCCGTTCGACGTGATCCCCGGAACGAAGCCGAGGATGCCGATCGCCACATAGAAGATGCCGAGCCCAAGCGTGATCTTCTGTACCACCCGAGCGACCTCCCGTAGTCCGAAGTCCGCCGGGATACTAGGCCGTCATGCCGCGGCGCGGCCTTCGCGCAGCTGCCGCTTGACCTGGCGGGGCTCAGCGCTTGGCGCGATGAAGAGCGTGAGCATGATCCCGTAATACGGCAGATGGCCGAGGAGCTCGAGCCAGCCGAAGATCGGCAGCGTCGCCGTGAACAGCGCCGCGCCCACCGCCATGGCCGGGCGCGTTAGCTGACCGGACACGATCACGAGACCGATGACCAGCTCGGTCAGTCCGGCAAGGTAGGCGAACTGGCCGTTCGAGACGCCAAGACCCGCAACGATGTTGAGGTACGGCCGCTCGGTGAGCAGCGCGTTCGCGAGCGCTGGGTCGAGCAGCTTCTCGGTGAGCGCGCCGAGGGCGATGCCGACGCCCATGCACACCCGTAGTAGCGTCAGCGCCACGGTCGGCGCCTCGCTCACCGGTAGCGCGCGCTGTTGCCGGAAGATGCGGTCGATCGAGACGGCGCCGCGCCCGGTGATGAACAGGAAGATCGCGATGCCGAGGATGTGGATCTGCTCGAGGATGGACTCGAAGCTGAAGGGCACCATCGCGACGACACCAAGCAGCGCGAGCGCGACGGCAGCCACCCGCGTCGCGAATCCCAGCAGCAGCAGAAGCCCGCACACGGCCTCGACCGCGAGCAGCACGAAGCCAACAGCGTCGGGCTCGACGTGGAGTGACGGCACGAAGAGCAGTCCGAGCGCCGCCGCCGCGATGAGCGCGATCCCGACGTGCACGCCGAGGACGAGCGGGCCCAGCCATGCGAAGCCTTCGAGCGCGCGGAAGATGCGCGGTTCGGGCACGTGGCGCTGCATCCAGGCCGCGACAGCGATCGCGAGGCCCGCGAGAGCGAACGCCGCGATGACCGGGAGTGTCATTAGCAGTGAGTAGTCGGTGGGGTGACGCGAGGGATCGGTGAACCACTTGACGTGACGTCCGAGCGAGACGAGCACGGTCGATCAGGCCACCGGCGCCTGAAGCCCGGCCAGGCGCGCCTGGCCCGAGTACACGTTGAAGCGGTCGTCGCGCAGGAAACCGACCAGCGTGAGACCGAAGCGCACCGCGGTGGCGACCGCGAGGCTCGACGGTGCGCCGACGGCGACAAGGATCGGGATCCCGGCGGCGACGGCCTTCTGCACGACCTCGTAGCCGGCGCGCCCGCTCACCGCGAGGACCGACGTCGACAGCGGCAGCCGTCCATCGAGCAGGGCCCGTCCGGCCACTTTGTCGACCGCGTTGTGCCGGCCGATGTCCTCGCGCAGGGTCACGAGCTCGCCGCCGGCCGTGAATAGGCCCGCGGCGTGAAGGCCACCGGTCGCGTCGAACACGCGTTGGCCGCCGCGCAGCTGTTGCGCCAGCGGCGGCAGCATCGCGGCCTCGACGCGCGGACCGTCAGCGAGCCGCGCGTAGTCGTGCGCGAGCGACTCCACCGTCGTCGCGCCGCACACGCCGCAGGCGGACGTCGCGAGGAACGAGCGCTCGGGTCGTCGGCCCGCGCCGTCACGCACGCGGACGTCGATCTGGTTCGACTCGACGACGTTGTCGTCGACGGGCACGCGGTCCTCGCGCTCGCCGGCCTCGACGCTGATCCGCACTCCGGTCACATCCGCGAGCGAGGCGATCACGTGCTCCGCGGAGAGGAGGCCGAGCGCGAGCTCGATGTCATTTCCCGGCGTGCGCATCACGATGCTGAGCGGCGTGCCGTTCAGCAGGAGCTGAAGCGGCTCCTCGGCCGCAACGGCGTCATCGACGTGCTCCCAGGCGCGGCCACGCAAGCGCGAGATCGGGATGCGGGGCGCCTGCGGACGCGCCATGGACGGCGATCGTACCGTCAGCGGTACGCCGCGGGCGCATGACGCCACGTCGCCCAGGCGTGAGTGTCGTGGCTCGTGAACACGCGCGTGAGGTCGCCGCCTACGAGGGAGCGGATGAGCGCGAGTGACTCCTTTGCCGCGGTCTGATCCATGGCCGGTATTTCGCCGCGCTCGATATTCTCGCGGGTGAACGCCGCGTCACCGGTGAGCACCACGCGTCCGGTCTCCGCGAGGTCGACGACCAGCGATTGATGACCGGGTGCATGACCGGGTGTCGGCACGACCTCGACACCGCTTGCTACACGAGTGCGGCCGCTCACTGGCAGGTAGCGCAGCTCGGCGATGTCCCAGTACACGCCCGGAAAGTTTGGCTTCCCCTTCGCGAAGGCGAGATGCTCCGCCTGGACGACGAACGTCGCGTGCGGGAACGCGCCGTTGTTGCCCGCGTGGTCGAAATGCAGGTGGCTGTTCACGACGATCACGACGTCATCGGGTCTCACGCCGACGGACGCGAGACGCGAGACGATCGCGTCCTCGCGCCGCATCATCACGGTGAGGCCGCTCTGGCCACCGAACGTCGCCTCCGGACGGTCGACGTGCACGGGATGAAGGCCGGTGTCGAAAACGATGTTCCCCTCGGGCGTGCGCAGAAGCGCGGACCACACCGGCGCGACGACCAGGTCATCACGTTCGGTCCACGGCTGGAACGCCCCGCGCCCGAGCTCGACCGAGCCCGTGCGCATCACCACAAGCTCGATCATCCGTGTCCGCCGTGCGCGAGCGCATGGCCACGACCACGCGCAATGAGCCAGCGGTTCACCGGGAACGTCGCGATGAATGCGATCGCGAACCCGAGCGCCAGGCTGGCCCAGAACAGCACGCTGTCGAGCCCGGCGTCCATCGCGCCCGGTACGAAGAGCACGACGAGGTTGTCGACGGATTCCATCACGACGATCGAGATCGTGTCAGCGGCCAGCGTGATGCGCAGTGCCTCCGCAGCCGCCACGCCCGAGCGCA
>JBDTMY010000233.1:0-4147 GCA_039934015.1 Chloroflexota bacterium
TCTACCCCTTCACCGGCTGGCTGCTGTCGCCGGTGCTGGCAGCGGCCGCGATGGCCGTCTCGTCCGTGACGGTCGTGTCGAACTCGCTGCGGCTGCGCGGCGTATCCATCGACAAGTGAGACTCGCTGTCGCGCTGCTTACCGTTCTCGCCGTCGCCGCGTGCCAACCGATCGACGGGGGTGTCGTCGTCCGATCGGTCGAGCCGGGGTCTCCGTCGGTGTCGCCGACGGCTCTATCAGGCGGCGCCGCGCCGTTCGCGAGCGCGCCTGCGTCAGCCGGCCCTCGTGCCACTCCGGACATCGCGGCGGTGAAGCTCGTCGAGTTCCCGGTCGGTCGAGGTCAGCACCCACACGACGTCGCGCCCGCCGCCGACGGTGGCGTTTGGTACACCGCGCAAGCGACGGGCGAGCTCGGGTACCTCGATCCGAAGACCGGCGCGACGCGGATGATCAGGCTGGGCAACGGGTCAGCGCCGCACGGTGTGATCGTGGGTCCGGATGGCGCGCCCTGGATCACCGACAGCGGACTGAACGCGATCTTGCGGGTAGATCCTGAGACAAGTGCCTTGAAGGTCTTCAAACTGCCCGGTCAGAACGTGAATTTGAACACCGCGACGTTCGACTTCTTCGGTGTCCTCTGGTTCACCGGTCAGAGTGGCTACTACGGTTCGGTCAACCCAAGTTCTGGACGCGTCGATGTCTATCCGGCGCCGCGCGGTGCCGGCCCCTACGGCATCTCATCCACGAATCGGGGCAGCCTGTACTACGCCTCGCTTGCCGGCAGCCACATCGCGTATGTGGATCCCAAGACGTTCCAGGCGCTGCCGATCGATCCGCCGACGTCGCGACAAGGCGCGCGCCGCGTGTGGCCCGACTCGCAGGGACGCGTGTGGGTGAGCGAATGGAACGCGGGACAACTCGGACTATTCAGCCCGCCGTCGGCGAACCCACCTGTTCCGGGCGGGCGGTGGCAGGAGTGGAAGCTGCCCGGCGGAAACCCGATGGCGTACTCCGTTTACGTCGACGATCAGGACATCGTTTGGCTCACCGACTGGGGCGCGAATGCGGTGGTGCGCTTCGATCCCCGCACCGAGACGTTCACCGCGTATCCGCACCCGCAAGCGAATGCCACAGTGCGGCAGATGCTCGGGCGACCTGGCGAGGTCTGGGGCGCGATGTCAGGACAGGACAAGCTTCTGCTCGTTCGCACGCGCTGACCGAGGCTACGCGACCGTCAGCACCTGCCGCGGCTCCGGGATCCCCTTGAGCGTGTGCACGCCGCGATCCTGGAACGCGATGCCCGAGCCCGCGACGAGGTCACGCACCGTGCTCGACGTGTAGACCTCGCCTGGCCCCGCGAGCGACGCGATCCTTGACGCGGTATGCACCGCGATGCCGCGGATGGCCGTGCCGGAGAGCTCGACCTCGCCGGTATGCACGCCCGCGCGTAGCTCGAGCGCGAGCTCTTTCGCTTGCCGCTGGATCGCCCGCGCGCAGCGGATCGCGCGTGCGGGGCCATCGAAGCGCGCCAGGAGTCCATCGCCGGCGGTATCCACCTCGACCCCCGCGTACGCGACGAGCTCGCGGCGCGCGAACGCGTAGTAGCGCTCGAGCAGGTTGCGCCACACGGCGTCGCCGACCGCGGCGACGCGCTCTGTTGACCCGACGATGTCGAGGAACAGGATCGTCGCGAGTACGCGGTCCGTGGGTGCCGCGACCTGCGCCCCCGTGATGAAGCGTTCGAGCTCCGACGCGACGTCGTCCCAGATGTCAAAGAACAGGTGACCGACGCCGGGGAACTCGAGGAAGTGTGCGCCGGGGACGAGGGATGCGGCGTATCGCGCCGCCCCGATCTGCGCGTCCGGATCGCCGGTCCGATTCATCCAAAGTGTCGGCACCTGGATCGTCGGGAGCACCGCGCGCACGTCGATCCGCGCGTTCATTCGGCTGAGGGCGACTCGCATTGCCGGAGTCGCGCCCGAGGCACGGCTCTTCGCCCATGCGGCGAAGAAAACGGGATCATGGTGCACAGGTCCGAGCCACTCCTTCACCTCATCCGTCAGCGTGTAGGGCTGGGGTCCACGCGCCTCGCGCTCGTCGATCGCTCGCTCCTGCTCTTCGGGCGTCGGTCCCCACGGGTAGTCCGGCGCGCTCGTCCAGCGTGGGAGAGCGCCCCAGAGAGCGAGCGAACGCGTGCGCCGCGGGTACATGGCCGCGAAGAGCATCGTCATGGATCCACCTTCGGACACGCCGAACAGATGGGCGCTCTGGCTCTTCGCGCTGTCGAGGATCGCCCGGATGTCGTCGGTGCGCTCCTCGAGCGTGGCGGCCGACGACGGACGGTCCGACATTCCCGTGCCGCGCTTGTCGAAGCGGATCAGGCGACAGAACGTCGACAACCGATCGATCATGCGTACGAAATAGGGGTTCTCCCATTGGAGCTCGAGGTGCGAGGACGCCCCCGGAGCCCAGATGAGATCGACCGGGCCGTCGCCGGTGATCTGGTAGGCGATGAACAGCTCACCGCTCTTCGCGTACTCGATCGGTGGCGGCACCTCGGCGGCTACGGCCCCGTGTAGGCGAAGAACCCGAACGCCGCGTACTGTCCGGAGTGGTCGTACTTGACGCCATCGCGTACGACGAAGCGTTTCGAAGCGAGCAGCGCGGCATCTTTCAGGATCATCCCCTCGGGCAGCACGATGCGCGGATGGCTCGTCATGCTGGTCACCGGGTTGCGGATGAACTGTGTCGAGCAATCGAGGATGTCGCCGGCTGTCACCTGCGGTAACTCGCCGGTGAAGCTGGCCTCGTACCGAACCGCGGTCGGACCATGAAGGGTCGTGAACGTCTTCCGGAAGACCCCCCACGGTCCTCCAGCGCTCCCTTCGACCAGCGCGGATAGTGCTTCGCGCTGGTGCGCATCCGCTCGCTCGTCGAAGAGCGCCGTCGCGACGCCATTCCCCTCGTGGATGGCGCCCGGCCAGTCGCAGTAGAGGCTGAGGTAGAGGCCGTCGAGCTTGGTCTCGCCGAACGCGCCCTCCTCGACCTCCCAGGTCCAGCCGCCCTCGCAGTTCCCCTGCGTTGGCGGAGCGTTGACGTTGCACGGACAACCCCAGTCGCAGTTGCAGGCGATCAGAACCTTGCCCTTCATCGTCCATTTCGTCACGATCGCTTGCGCCATCTCTTTCGCTCCTTTACATCGCCATCGGCGTCACGAGCTCCGGCCGCAGCAGCACCACGAGCGTTCCCAGGGCAAAGGCTACGCCGACCGCGCGACCGAACCAGATAGCGCGCGGGGCGAGCTTCTCGACCAGGACGATCAGCGCGATGAGCGCGACCCAGGCGATACCCATCCCGCCGGCCGCGACGAGCACGGCCATGAGGGCCCAGCAGCATCCGAGGCAGTACAGACCGTGGTCGAGGCCGAGACGGAGCGCGCCGATCGTCCCGCCGCCTCTCCAGTGCCGCACCAGGAAGTCGGCCGGGGTCTGGCAGGCCCGCAGGCAGGTGGCCTTCATAGGCGTGAACTGGTACGCACCGGCTGCGAGCAGCACGGCCGCGACGCCGTACGGGCGCACCTCCGGACTCACCGCCATCTCGACCAGACGCTGCGCGATGAGCACGACCCCGCCGACGACCGCCCACACCAGGAGGTAGCCCGCGCCGAACGCGAGCGTCCGCAGCTCGCCGTTCGCACCATCGCCGGCGGAGAGCCGATAGAGCAGGAGCATCGGTGCGCTCGACGGCAGCATCATCGCCGCCATCATCACGATCCAGGCGACGAGGAACGTCGGGGGATCCGTCATCGGCGTGCCTGCGATGAGCGCCGCCCACGCCGCGAGCGTGATGAGGCCGAGACCGGCGGCTGTGACGATCGGGACCGAACGAAGGCTCTGACTCATGCGATCCGCGGCAGTCTAGGCATTTGACACTCCCTGTCGCGCACGATGGAATGGATGGCGATGGCGACCGCCGAACAGACCTTTCCGGTCGCGCGACCGCGTTACACGGGCATCCTGGAGTGGATCACCACGGTCGATCACAAGAAGATCGGGGTGCTCTACCTCTTCACGACGTTCTTCTTCTTCCTATCGGGCGGCCTGCTTGCGCTCGCGATCCGCACCCAGCTCGCGACACCCGATGGCACC
>JBDTMY010000234.1:0-4348 GCA_039934015.1 Chloroflexota bacterium
GGGATCACCGACGCGCCGCTCGGGCCGGTGCCGCGGTAGATCTCCCGCGTCGCGCCCGACCCGATCTCCACTGCGACGAGGATCCGGGGGATCAAGAAACGCGGATCTCCCGGCTCGGCAAGAGAAACGAGCAACCCCGTCTCGTCGGTCGACCACGCGATGCCTCCCGGTCGGCGGCCGGCGAACGTGGCGACGACACGGTCGGCGCCGGCGATCTCGAGGACGTGGAGCTCCGCGCCGCGGGGGCTCTCGGTCCAGTACGTCAGGCGCGTGCCATCGGTCGCGAACTGGAAGGAAGGAACGGTGCGCACCGGAGTCGTGTCGGTCTCGGTCCGGAGGACGATGGGCTGGTCGCCGTTGCGAGTGAGAAGGCCCGGGCGCGCCGGAGGGAGCGGTGTCGCCGTGGCCGGTGCGGTCAGCGTCGGCACGGCCGCGGCGGTCGTGGCGGCCGGGCCGGGTGTCGCCGTCGCGGACGGCGGCGACGTCGACGTGACCGGTGCGGCGCACGACACGGCCAACAGGACCACCGTCAGCGCCCGAAGCGGTGCCATGCCGGACATGCTGCCCTCGGCCCGCCAGAGGCTCATGACCGTTCCGTCACGGAGCGCGGCCTCAGTCGCGCGCCCCTGCGCGGAAAGTACGCGGGGAGCGTGACCAGGCTGATTGCGAGCGCGCCCCCGAGCAGCGCGACACCGACGGATGTTGCGACGAGCGATGGGGCGACGATGAGCAGGACTATCGCGCACATCTCGAGCGCGGTCTTCAACTTGGCGGCGGGAGAAGCGACCAAATGCTCGCGGGCGCGGTAGCGCAGGACACGAAGCCCGCTCACGAGGAGCTCGCGCGCGGTGATCGCCGCGACGAGCACCAGCGGCACGGCGCCGACGAACGAGAGCCCGGCCAGCGTGAGGAGCACAAGCGTCTTGTCCGCGAGGGGGTCGAGCAGCACACCATGGTCGGTCGTCATCGCGTAGCGCCGCGCGATCCAGCCGTCCAGCCCGTCCGAGAGCGCGGCGACGATGAAGATCGCGACCGCGATGTCTCGATGACCTGAGACCACCATGATGAGGATCGGGACGCCCGCCAGCGCGCGAAGGACGGCGAGCGTGTCGGGAACGCTCACGGGCCGCCGGTGGCGGTCTCCAGACGCACCGTGCGTGACACGCGCCCGACCTTACCGGTCACGTCGAGGACCTCGACGACGATGTGGTTCGAGCCGCGGCTGAGCTTCACGTTGACCGAGAACGTGCCGTCGGGATTCGGACGGATGTCCGCGACGGTCAGCGGTCCGGGAAAGACCTGCACCGTGACGCGGCCATCGGCCACCGTGCGTCCCTTGACGACGAAGTCGGCGGACTGCGCGATCACGTCCGTGGGCGGGTCGGTCACATCGAGCCGCGGCGGGACCGCGAACGAGACGAACTGGTAATAGAGGTAGCCGACGAAGAGCGCGATACCCGCGAGCACGACGACGGGGACAAAGACCGCGGGCGTGAAGATCAGGTTGCGCCGCATGATCGGGTTCATCGGCTTGAACGAGCGCGGCGCATCGGGCAGGTCGCGCTCCTGATGGAACTGCACGACGAGCTCTTCGGTGGGGAGCTCGAGGTACTCCGCGTAGTTGCGTAGGAAGCCCTTGGTGTAGACCGTGCCCGGCAGCGTCTGGTAGTCGCTGTCCTCCAGCGCCTTCAGGAACTTCTCGCGGATGCGCGTGTCGGAGGCGGCCTGCTCCAACGTGATGCCCTTCTTCTCACGCTGCGCGCGAAGCGTCTCGCCGAGCCGCGCCATCGCTACTCCTCGCCAGGCCGGGCCGAGCCGTACACCTCACGGAACTTGCCCGGCCCGCGGTCCGGACCGACGACGCCGTTGCGCTCCATGATGTCCACGAGCCTGCCGGCGCGAGCGAACCCGATCGTCATCTTTCGCTGAAGCATCGACACGGAGGCCTTGCCCTCGTGGCGGATGATCTCGACCGCCTCCTCATAGCGCTCGTCCTCGATGTCCTCACCGTCGGATTCGCGACGGACCAGGCGGTCGGGCCCCTCGAGCACCTTCGCGTGGCGGTCGTATGCGGTACCGCCCTGAAGGGTCCAGTGCCGGCTGATGAGCTGGATCTCCTGGTCCGACACGTACACGCCCTGCGCGCGGATCGGCTTCGCGAGGTCGGGCCGCAGGACGAGCATGTCGCCACGCCCGAGGAGCTTCTCCGCGCCGGTCATATCGATGATGGTGCGGGAGTCGACCGCAGACGCGGTCGCAAAGGCGATACGAGCCGGGATGTTCGCCTTGATGAGGCCGGTGATGACGTCGACCGAGGGCCGCTGCGTGCCGAGGACGAGATGGATACCGGTCGCGCGCGCGAGCTGAGCGACGCGCGTGATCTGCTTCTCCACCTGGATCGGCGCCTGGAGCATGAGGTCGGCGAGCTCGTCGATGACGAACACGATGTACGGGATGCGATCCGACCCGGTGTGCTTCTCGTTGTATTGGCCGATGTTCCGCGAGCTCGTGCGGGCGAACAGCCGGTAGCGGCGGTCCATCTCCCCCACGACCCAGAACAGCGCGTTGAGGATCTTGTCGGCGTCGGTCATGACCGGCGCGATCAGATGCGGCACGTCGCCGAACGCGGTGAAGTCGACCCGCTTGAGGTCGCCGATCAGGATGCGCACGTCATCGGGCGTCGCGTTGAGCAGCAGGCTGCAGAGGATCGAGCTGATGTTCACGCTCTTGCCCGACCCGGTCTGGCCCGCGACGAGGAGATGCGGCATCGCGCCGAGGTCGAGCACGATCGGCGCGCCCGCGACGTCCCGCCCGAGCGCGACGGTGAGCTTGGACGGAGACCCACGGAAGATCGCTGTCTCCACGACGTCGCGCAGCGATACGAGACCCACAGCGATGTTCGGGACCTCGATGCCCACAACGCTCTTGCCTGGGATGGGAGCCTCGATGCGCAGCGTGCGGGCCGCGAGCGCGAGCGCGAGATTGTCGTTCAGCGACTCAACGCGCGATAGGAGGACCCCGGGGGCGATCTTGAGCTCGTAGCGCGTCACGACCGGGCCCGGCGTCACCTCGACGACCTTGGCCGTGATGTTGAAGTGCGCGAGCGTCTGCTCGATCACTTCGGCGCTCTTGCGGATCTCGGTACTCGTCCCGGCGTGGCCCGCGTCGCCCAGCCCGAGGATGTCGAGCGGCGGGAGCGTCCAGTTGCGGTCTGCCTTCGCGTTCAGGACGCCCTCGACGGCGACGCTCTTGTCGGGCAGGCCCGCGATGGACGGCGTGAACGCACCTTCAGGCGCCGAAGCCGCCTCGTCCTTCACGGGAGGCGGTAAGAGGCGCAGCTGGGGCTTGGGGGGCTGAGCGGCCCCCTTGGGGCGCTCGACGGGCATGTTGATCCGCAGCGGCGGCGCGGGCTCCCCCACCCCCTCGACCGGCGGTTCGTCGACCTCACGCGCGAAGCGGCCGGCCGTGCCGCCGGGAAGGCTGACGCCGGGGCGGATGGCGCTACGGCGCTCCCAGGCGGGCCGGATCAGATCGCCAAGCGTACGGTTCGCCGCGATGACGACGCCTACGAGGAGCAGCGCCACAAGCGCGACCGGGCCGCCGACCTCGCCGAACGCGCCGGTGGCGCCCTTCGCGACGGTCGAACCCACGAGGCCGCCGGCGCCCTGGCCGAGGGCGGCATCGCCGCGCTGGTAGTGCTGAGCGATCGCGAGGAGCGCGACGAAGACCAGCGCGCCGCCGGAGATCGGGATGATCGCGCTGCGCCGCATGAGCCCGAACCAGAGCTCCGCCGCCAGGGCGGCGAGCAGGAACGGCACCGCGAACGCGCCCCAACCAAGCAGCGACACGAGGAACGAGCGCCACCAGTGCAGCACCGCGCCCTGGTCGGCGATGAGGGCGACGATCGATAGCACCGCGAACGCGAGAAGTGCGATCGCGCCGACCTCGTTGCGGATGCGCGGGTCCACCGCGCTGACCGCACCGCGCTGCGGCTGGCGGCGCGACACCCGTCGCGCGCTCATACCTGCATGATCACCGGAAGCACCATCGGCCTGCGCTTCGTGCGCTCGTACAGGTAGGCCGTGACGCTGTCGTGGATCGAGTCGCGAAGGGTCGCGACCTCGGCGAGGTGCTCGCCGGTCTGCGCCTCGGCCAGTCCGTCGAGGATGCGCTGCTTGGTGCGCTCGACGATGTCGTTCGCGTCTTCCTCCGGGACGAAGCCCTTGGTGACGATGTCCGGACCCGCAACGACCTTGCCGGTCTGCCGCTCGATCGTGAGCACGACCAGGAAGATGCCGTCGCTGCCGATCGACCAGCGGTCGCGCATCACCGACTGGCTGACGTCGCC
>JBDTMY010000235.1:0-1880 GCA_039934015.1 Chloroflexota bacterium
GGGCGGCCGCAACGCGGTGCACAGCGATGACGCCGCGCACGATCGCCATCGACGGACCCGCCGGCGCCGGCAAGAGCACGATCGGCGCGCTGGTCGCGGAGCGGCTCGGCTACCTCTTCCTGGACACCGGCGCGATGTATCGCGCGATCGCGCTCGCGGCGCTGAGGAACGGCATCGATCCCGACGACACCGAGCGGCTCGCGAAGCTCGCGCGCGACTCGCGCATCACGATCGGCCCGCCGACGGTGCGCGACGGGCGCGCCTACACCGTTCTCCTCGACGGCGCCGACGTCACGTGGGAGATCCGCGCCACGGAGGTGGACCGCACCGTGTCGCAGGTCGCGCGCGTGCCGCCGGTCCGCGACATCATGGTCGAGCAGCAGCGCGACCTGGCGCGGCGCGGGCGCGTCGTCATGGTCGGGCGCGACATCGGCACGGTCGTCTTGCCCGATGCCGATTGCAAGATCTTCCTCACCGCGTCCGCGGCGGAGCGCGCGAAGCGACGCGAGGACGAGCTGCGCTCGCGCGGCCAGGTCCGCCCGCGACAGGAGCTGCTGCAGGAGATCCTCGGGCGCGATCGGATGGACAGCGAGCGGAAGGTGGCGCCACTGCGCACGGCCGACGATGCCGCCGTGGTGCAGACCGACGGACTCTCGGTCGGGCAGGCGCTCGACAAGGTCCTCGCGATCGTCACGCGTCCCGCGCCGTCCGCGTGATATCGGACAGCGCGCCGGAGTGGCCCGTCGAGCGTCTCTGGCTTTGGCGTCTCCTGTTCCCACCGATCCGAACGATCGTGCTCGCGCTGGTCCACGTTCGCGTGGAGGGTCGTGAGAACCTTCCGAAGGGCGGTCCGTACATCATCGTGTCGAACCACATCGACTGGAAGGACCCTCCGCTGATCTCGATCTCTCTCGATCTGTCGGTCCGCTACATGGCGAAGATCCAGGCGTTCGGCTATCCGCTTCTGGGTTACGTCGTCCGCGCGACGGGCGCGTTCCCGGTGCGTCGCGGCGAAGGCGACCGGCGCGCGCTCGTGACCGCGCTGCGGGTGCTCGCGGGCGGTCAGATCCTCGGATTCTTCCCCGAAGGGCACCGGAGCGAGACCGGCGCCCTGCTGCGCGGCAAGCCGGGAGTCGGCTTCCTCGCCTCGCGCGCCGGAGATGTGCCGGTGGTGCCCATCGCGATGATCGGAACGAAGCAATCGCTGCTCAGGCTCGTCTTCGGCGGCCAGGCTGTCTTACGCGTGGGACAGCCGTTCCACGTCGCCGAACTCACCACGGATGAACGCCGCGACGAGCAAGCGATCACCGATGCCGTCATGAGACGTATCGCGGCGCAATTACCAAGCGAGATGCGTGGTGCCTACCCTTAGAATCGATAGCAATGGAAGTACTGCTCGCGCGTGAGAACGGGTTCTGTTTCGGCGTCAAGAAGGCGGTCGAGCTGACCGAAGCCGCCGCTGAGACCGGTAAGACCGTTCACAACCTGGGCCAGGTCGTTCACAACCCGAAGATCAGCGAGCGGCTCGCCGCTCGAGGCGTGAAAGTGATCAAAGACCCCGCTGACGCGTCGGACGGGATCGTCGTCATCCGCGCGCACGGCGTCCCGCCGGAGGTCCGGAAGCAGATCGAGGAGCGCGGACTCGAGTGCATCGACGCGACCTGCTCGCTGGTCCTCCGCGCGCAGCGCTTCACCAAGCAGCTCGCCGACGAGGGCTACCGGGTCATCATCCTCGGCACTCCAGATCACCCCGAGGTCGTTGGGCTCAAGGGCTTCGCCGGTGACAACTACGTCGTCGTCGAGACGAAAGAGGAGTGGTCCAAGCTCCCCAAGATGAAGCGCGCCGGCGTCGTCTCGCAGTCGACGCAGCCGCCCTGGGC
>JBDTMY010000236.1:0-10247 GCA_039934015.1 Chloroflexota bacterium
TCCGCCGACGGCGAGCACGACTACGACGTGTACGCGATGGAGAAAGTGATCCGCATCCGGCAGGCGCTGGCGAAGGGCTACTCGCTCGAGAAGGCCGCGCAGTTGGTGCACCGTGACCTCACCTCGCTCCAGACCGATGCGAAGCGGCTCGATGAGCTTCCCCCAGAGGATCTCGAGGGCGAGCTTCGCCGAAGGCTGGAGCGCCTTGAGGAGCGGGTGGTTCTCCTGCGCCGCAACCTCCCGACATCGCTCTCTGTCGCGCGCCTGCGACGCGCCGTCACGGAGCTCGCGCGGCTCGAGACGATGGGCGAGCTGCGCGAGGGCGCGAACGGCGAAGGCGCGAAGTCGCTCGTGATGCGGCTGGGTCGCGCGGTGGACGAGCTCGAGATCCTGTTGCGTGAGGTCCAGGCGCCCGCTTGACCCCGTAGGCTCGCGTGGTGCCCGACCCCCTCGCTCTCCTGGCGAACGCCGCGGGAAAGCTCGCGCGCTTTGGCCTTCAGCTCAGCGGCCGCGGCGGCACCGCACTTCCCGGGCTCATCGCGCTGACGATCGACCCCGACTTCATCGGTGCCGCTGCGAGCGAGCTCGCCCACGGCGTGGTGCTCGTCTCCGGGACGAACGGGAAGACGACGACGGCGCGGATGCTGTCCGACATCGTCCGCGCGACCGGGTGGGCGCCGATCCATAACCGCGCGGGTTCCAATCTCGAACGTGGCATCGCCGGCGCTCTGCTCACCGCCAGCAGCTGGCGCGGCGAGCCGCGAGGCGACGTCGGGATTTTCGAGGTCGATGAGGCGTCGCTGCCGCGTGTGCTGGGGCGCGTCAGTCCACGCGTCGTGCTCGTCACGAACCTGTTCCGCGATCAGATGGATCGCTACTTCGAGCTCGATCAGCTTGCGCGCCGCATCGGCGACGCGATCGCGAAGCTCGATCCGCGCGTGATGCTGGTGCTGAACGCTGACGATCCGATCGTGGCGTGGCTCGGCCAGAGGCACCGCGGGCCGGTGCTGTATTTCGGGGTCGACGATCCGACCGTCGGTGGCCGCATTCCGCAGGCGATCAGCGACGCGACGCGCTGTCCGCGCTGCGGTCAACCGCTGCGCTACGAGCGTGTGGTCCTCGCCCATGAGGGCGATTGGTCGTGTCCGTCGTGTGGGCTCGCGCGTCCCGCGCGTGAGGTGTCCGCGACGCGCGTGGCGCTCACGGCGGTGTCGAGCGAGATCCAGCTGCGTACGGCGGTCGCCAGCGCGTTCGACCCGGTGCGCGTTCCGGTCGCCGGCCTGTACAACGCGTACAACGCGCTCGCCGCGCTCGCGGTGGCGCGCGCGCTGGACATCGCGCTCCCCACTGCGGCTTTGGCGATCGCGAACTTCCGGCCCGCCTTCGGCCGCCTGGAGGAGGTGACGGTCGATGGGCGCGAGCTCCGCCTGATCCTGGTGAAGAACCCCGCCGGCTTCAACGCGGCGATCGGCGCGCTTCTGGAGACCGGCCGCAAGCCGCGCCTTCTCGCCGCTCTGAACGATCGCGACGCCGATGGCCGCGACGTCTCCTGGATCTGGGACGCGGACTTCGAGACGCTCGCGCCGGCGGTCGAGCACGCCGTCGTGACCGGGATCCGTTCGCGCGATCTCGCGAATCGGCTGAAGTACGCGGGCGTCGCGCGCGACAAGATCGAGGTCGTGGACCAGTGGGGGAGCGCCATCGACCGGGCGATCGGCGCGGCGCCACAGGGCGACGAGGTCGTTGTCCTCGCGACGTACACGGCGATGCTCGCGCTGCGCAACGAGCTGGCGCGCCGCGGCCACGTCGCGAACTTCTGGGAAGATTGATCGGTGGACCTGCGGATCGCGCACCTCTACCCGGACCTGATGAGCATCTACGGCGACCGCGGGAACGTACTTGCGCTGGCGCAGCGCGCGCGCTGGCGCGATATCGGGGTCGAGGTGCGCTCGTTCACGGCGGGCCAGGACTTCGACGCGGACTGGCCGGACTTCTGGTTCTTCGGCGGCGGCCAGGATCAGGGTCAGGACATCGTGGGCGCCGATCTCGCGGGTCCGAACGGCGAGGCGCTGAAGCGATCGCTCGCGAACGGTGCCGCGGCCCTCACGGTCTGCGGCGGATATCAGCTCCTTGGTCACGAATATGTGCCGGAGAGTGCCCCGGCCATCCCCGGCCTCGGCGTGCTCGACGTCCGCACCCGCGCCGGCACGGTGCGCTTCGTCGGAAACCTGGTCGCGGAAACACCCGACGGACTGCTCGTCGGATTCGAGAACCACAGCGGCCGGACCTATCTCGGACCGAAAGCGAAGCCGCTCGGCACGGTCGTCGTCGGGAACGGGAACAACGGCGAGGACAAGACCGAAGGCGCGGTCCAGGGCAAGATCGTCGGCACCTATAGCCACGGATCCTGTCTTCCAAAGAACCCCTGGCTCGCGGACCGTCTCCTCGCGTGGGCGCTCGAACGGCGCCACGGTCCACAGACGCTCGTCCCGCTCGACGACCGTGAAGAGAAGGCTGCCAGCGAACAAGCCGCGGAGGTCGCGAAGGCGCGCGTCTAGTGTCGGGCGCGGTAGCGGCGCACCTTCATCCGGTTGCCGCAGGCCTTCGGGTCACACCAGCGTCGCCGCCCGTTCGCGGACCGATCGACGAAAAGCCAGCCGCAGCGGCGGTTGCCGCACGCCCGCAGGCGCGGCTGCTCGGTCCCGAGTGCGACGAGCGGCGGCACGAGGAGATCGCACAGCTCTGTCCAACCCTTGTGCACGCTCGCGAGCGTGCCGTCCGAGGCGAGCCGGTAGCGGGTCCCGCGCAGCAACGCGTCGCGGAGCTGCGCGTACGTGCGCGCATCGCCGCGTGCGAACGCGCGCACCGCGTCGCGCAGGAAGCGAAGTCTGCGCAGCTCCGACGCGGGCGGGGCGTCGGGTGGCGCCGCGAATTCGTGACGCAGCCCGAGGAAGTCGCGCGCCGCGTTCGCGTCGCTGAAGTGGTCGTGCGCGGTGTTCGAGCGGACGCCGCCGCGGGGCAGCCCGAAGTGCCCTTCCGGACCGTGCGCGCTGCTCGCGACGGCGATGAGCGCGTCGATGCCGATCATGGTCAGTCGACCCTCCGCTGCGCCATGACGCGAAGGGTCGTGGTGCCGACATGCCCGTGGCCATCGGTCGCGGTGACGGTGTAAAGATCAGGCTCGCGCTCCGGGATCCAGAAACCTGAGTCGAACGTGCCATCGGCATTCGCCGTCGTATCCCACACGCGTCGGCCGCCGATCGTGATGGTGATCTTCGACGACGGCGCGTAGCCAGCGCCGCTCGCCTGCACCGCGGTGCCGATCGGCGCGCCGCCGACGACGTCGGACACGGTCTCGAGCGTCAGCGCGCTCGCGCCGCCGAACGTGAGCGCGATCTGCGACCGCGGGCTCTTGCCGTACACGTAGGACCTCGTCGCGACGAACGGGCAGACGTCGCGCTCGAGCAGGACGGTGAATGTCAGCACGCGGGTCGTCTCATCGATGAGCGTGATCCCTCGCACCGTGCGCCCGCCGGGCTCGAGACCCTTGAGTCCGCGGTAGCTCGCCGTGCCGTCCGGATTGAGCGTCGACGTGCCGCTGACTCGCAGGCGGTACGCCCGCCGTCCACTGGTGCCTTCGAGGGGGGTGAGCTCGAACGGGGGCACCTCGAACACGTTCGACGCGGAGCTGGCCCCGAAAGTGAGGACGACCTGCGTGTCAGAGGCCTCGACGAAACGCAGCTGCGTCTCGGCCCCCGCAAGCCCCCCGGTTGTGGCGCCGCAGGCGACCGGCAGGGTCGCCGCCGGCGCAGGCGCACAGCCGGCGAGCAGGAGCGCGATCGAGACCGACGCGATGACTCGCGCGTGGCTCAGTAATGGGCTAGTCACTGTTCCATAGGTTACAGCGTCAACTAGTACCGCCGTACCGGTCCATGCTCCTCTTCGCCTTCTCCGCGCTGACTGGTGACATGGCCCGCGATGCGGATGCGAGCGCTGATCGGCGCGACCCTTGTGGCGTGGGCCCTCCTTCCGGCCTTGGCGCTCGTTGCATCGGCGGACGAGGACCCGCCACTCCGCCCCGAGGACGCGGGTCCTCCCCTCCGTCCGCCGCTGTCCGTGCTTCGCGCCGTCGAGCGGGCGCCTTCGAAGGACGCGATCTCCACGGGCGTGCCGAAGAAGGAGCTCATTGTTCTGGTCGGCGGGTACGCCTCCGGTTCTGATGACCACGCCTTCGATGCCTTCCGCGCGCGTGTCGCGGATGCGGGCGGATACGAGGTGGTCCGCTTCGGCCAGGACCTTGGCGCCTACGACACCTTTGGCCCGGTGGACTCGAACGCGGAGCGTCTGCGCGACAGCATCCGGTCGGTGTCCACCGACTACGGCGGTGTTCACATCGTGACGCACTCGATGGGCGGCGTTGTCGCTGATCGCGCCTTCGCGCTCGGGCTATCCGCCGGCGATGGTGTCACCACCTACGTCGCGTGGGCCGCGCCGCACGACGGCGCTCATGCGGCGCAGGCGCTGCAGACCACGCTCGCGGTGAGTGGACCCGCGCGCGCGGAGACTCGCGCGTTCACGACGGCGTACTTCCGCGACCCCGATAGCGCCGCGGTGCGGGACCTCGCGCGAGCGCACCCGTCCGTGCCGCCCGCCGGGGTCGTTCGCCTGGACCTGCGTCTCGCGACCGACGCGCTGGTCAGCTCCGCGGATGCGCGCGATCCAGGCGTCGCCTCGCGTGTTCTGTTGCCGCAGTCGTTCGGCGAGCTCGAAGGTCACGGTGGGATCCTGCGTAGCGAGCAGGCCTTCGATCTCACGCTGGCGGCGATCAGGTCGAGGGCGGTGCCGCCGGATGATCGTGGCCAGGCGCTCCGCTCCGCGTCCGGCGCGGTCGCCGGAACGGTCGACCGCCACGCGCAGCTGATCCTCGCCGCTGTGTGCAGCCTGTGCCTGATCGGTGGCGCCGCCGCTCTCGTCCGCCGCACGGTGTACCGCGCGTTGCCGTGGCCGCCCCTCAGCGAGTGAGGAGCGACCGCGGTCAGGCCATCGTCGAGTTCGCCCTCGTGCTTCCGACACTTCTCGTCGTCGCGCTCGCAATGGTGCTGGTCACGGAGCTCGGTATCGCGCGGCTCGCGCTGCAGCATGCGACCGCCGAGGCGGCTCGCGCGGGCGCGCTAACGAACGACGACGAGCAGATCCGCGGGACGCTTGCCGCGACGGTCGCGCCGCTCGCACTGGACCGCGTGTCCAGCGTGATCGCGCCGTCACAGGCGGAGGCCCCACGGAACGGCGATCCGCGCGGTTCGCTGCTGACGGTGCGCGCGAGCTACAGGCTGCCCGTGCCGCTCGGATTCGTCGGGCTTCCGAATTTCGTCGTGACAGCGAGCGCTTCGCGCCGCATCGAGTGGACGCCGTGAGCGGTCAGCGTGGTCAGGCACTCGTGATCGCGGCTGTTCTCATTGGCATGGGCGCGATCGCGATCGTCGGCTTGCGCCTCGTGCAGGACCGCGTGCTCGCGAACGCACGCGTTCAAGATGCCGGCGAAGCCGCGGTCGAGGCTGCCGCCGCCGCGGTCGCTGACGTTTACATCGCGCGCCTGGATTCGCTGCGTGCCCACGCGTTCGACGTTCCACGTCCGAGGGCGGACGTCGTCGGCATGCTCGCGGAGCCAGCGACGCGCGAGGCCGCGCGTGCGGCCGCGGCCGAGGCGGCCACGCGTAATGGCGGGGTGTTCGACGGCGCGGTCGAGGCGCGCTGCGTCGGCGCCACGATCGAGATCGAGCTCCTTTACTCCGGCCGGCGGCATCGCGCGGCTTTACCGGTGGACGCATGCTCCCCGCGCTGACTGCATCGCGCCGCCGCCTGCCGCGGCGGCGCATCGCGCTCGGTGCCGCCTCCGCGCTGCTCACGCTGGGCGCCCTGGGCGCGGAGCTGGGTGGGTCGGCGGTGCCGGCGGTGCCCATTTCACTCGCCGATTCGCTCGCGCCGTCCACCTGGGCGCTGAACCTTCCGGCGGCGTGGCTCGCCGCGCCGGTGCCACACGTCCGGACCGGCGACCTTATCGACGTCCTCGCGGTGCGTCAGGGCGACCGCGCGTACGCGGTCCCGGTCGCGTACGCGGCGCGGGTGATGGCCGCCGATGAGCACGGCGTCGTGCTCGAGCTGGACGAAGAAGGAGCGAGCGCGATCGTGATCGCGCGCGGCGGCGGACTCTTGCTCGTGCCACTCCTGCGCTCGGCGCATTGACGCACGAGCGCGTGAGCCCGCGGGCGGCTGTCTGCGGTGGCGACGACCTGCGCGCCGCCGCCGCCGCGCTGGGTCTCGAAGCGTGGGACACGGGCCGCCCCGACGTCGTCCTCGTGGATCTGCGTGACCTGTCGGCCTGCGCCGCCGCCGCGGCCCTCGATCCCGCGGTCCCGCGCGTCGCGGTCGCCGGCGAGTCACAGCGCGCGCTCGCGGCGGCGCTTGGCTACGACGCTGCTTCGATCGCGGCCACGTGCGATGTCGCGGAGCTCGGTCCGCTCGTCGTTGCCGCTCTTCCACGGAAGCCGCGCCGCGCCACGCGGATCGTCGTCATCACCGGGGCGCGCGGCGGCGTGGGACGCACTCTTCTCGCTGCGAACCTCGCGCGCCGTCTGGCCACCCGGCTCGGCGTCGCCGCCGTCGATGCGACCGGCACGGGCGCGCTCGGTTGGTGGCTCCACTGCGCACCGCGGACGTGGACGGAGCTCGAGGGCCTGACGGACGAGCTCACCGGCGAGCACCTCACCGTCGTAGCCACCGAGAGCGCGGGGTTGCGAGTGATCGGCGGCGCGCCGGTCGCGCCGACGAGAGCGCTGGCGGAATCGGCGGTGAGAGCGGCGGCATCGCTCGCCGAGCTCGTGCTCGTCGACACGCCCGTGCTCGCCGATGAGCGCGGTCGGGCGCTCGCGGCGCTCGCCGACCGCGTTCTGGTCCTCTCGTACGACGACCCGCTCTCCCACGCGACACTCGACGCGAGCGAGATACCGGACGGCGCGTGGCTCATCGCCTCGCAGTCACGCGCAGCACTGATCGGCGAGCGCGCGGCGTTCCGCGCGCTGCCGCGCGACGAAGCCGCGGTCAGCGCGGCGCAATCCAGCAGGCGCGCCGCCGGTGGCGCACTGGGCCGCGCGTATGACGAGCTCGCGGAGCTCATCGCTCTCGACGCGTCGTGACTTCGGAGACCGTCCGCGCGCGGCTCGAGCGCGCGATCGTCGCGTTGCTGCGCGAAGCGGAGGACGGAAGGCCGCGCCGGGATCAGTTGCCGGCGGCACTGCGAGCCGCGTTGTCGTCGGAGCGCGTCGTGGTGCCCTCCGGCGAGCTGCGCGATCTCGAGCGCTGGTTCGAAGACCGCCTGTTCGGACTCGCCGCGCTCGCGCCGCTGCTGCGTGACGAGCGTGTGAGCGAAGTGATGGTCAACGGCACCCGCGGCGTCTGGGTGGAGCGCGACGGACGTCTGGAGGAGTCGGGCATCCGCTTCGCGAGCGCGGACGAGATCCTCGTCCTCATCGAGCGGCTCGTCGCGCCGCTCGGACGGCGGATCGATCTCGCCACGCCGCTCGTCGACGCGAGGCTGCCCGACGGCTCGCGCGTGCACGCCGTGATCCCGCCGATCTCGCTCCACGGCCCGGTGCTCACGATCCGCCGGTTCGCGAGCCGTCCCATGACACCGGACGACCTCGTGCGTTTGGGCACGTGTTCGCGGGGGACGATGGATCTTCTCGTCGCCGCGGTCCGTCAGCGGCGCACGATCCTCGTCTCGGGCGGGACGTCGAGCGGGAAGACGACGACGCTCAACGCGCTCGGATACGCGATCGGGGAGCGCGAGCGGGTCGTGACGATCGAGGATGCGGCTGAGCTGCGGCTGCCGCAGCCGAACGTCGTTGCCCTCGAGACGAGAACGCCGAGCGTCGAGGGGACTGGCGCTGTCGACGTGCGTGCTCTGCTGCGAGCCGCGCTTCGCATGCGGCCGGATCGCATCGTCGTTGGCGAGGTCCGCGGCGGCGAGGCGCTGGACATGCTCCAGGCGATGAACACCGGCCACCGCGGATCGCTCACCACCGCGCACGCCAACGGCGCCTATCACGCGCTCCTCCGCATCGAGACGATGGCGTTGATGGGCGGTGTGGACCTGCCACTGGCCGCGATCCGCGAGCAGATCCGGCGCGGCATCGATCTTGTCGTTCATCAGGAGCGCGGCGACGATGGTCGTCGTCGCATCGTCGAGATCGCGGAGCTGAGCTCCGGCACCGGCGATGGCTACGACCTGCGGAACGTCCCGACGTGACCGCGCTTCTCATCTGTGCCGCCGCGGTGGCGCTCGCGGCGGCCGTACTTGACGGCCGCCTCATCGATACGGCACGCCGTGTCGCGCGCCTCGCGCGTGGCGCGAGCGCTCGGGAGGCCCGCGCCGCGCTGCCTGCGCTCGTCGATGCGGTGGCGGCGGGGCTCGCGAGCGGCCTGTCGTTGCCGGTCGCGCTCGCCGAGGTCGCCCCGACGCTGCCGCCGGGCCTGGCGGTCCCAACGCGTCGCGCCGCCTCGGCACTCGCGCTCGGCTCGTCGATCGGCGATGCGCTCGGCGCCTACACCGGAGTGGTGCCGGACGAGGACGTCGCGCCGCTCGTCGTGGTGCTCTCGGCGTTCGCGCGCAGCGGCGGTCGTGTCGGTGGGAGCCTGGCTCGCGTCGCTGCGCTCATGCGCGGCAGGCTCGCGCTCGAAGACGAGCGCGCCGCGCTCACCGCGCAGGGACGCGTGTCCGCGATCGTGCTCGTCGCGCTCGCGCCACTGGGCGCGTTGTTCTTCGCGCTCGCGACGCCCGACTACGTGACGACCTTCTTCGGTGACGGCCTCGGCCTGCTCGGGATCGCCGTCACGCTCGAAGTCGTGGGAGCGCTGTGGCTGTGGCGGATCGTGCGCGCGACCGCACCGCCGCCCGATCTCGCGACCTTCCTTGACGCCGTCGTCGTGGGTCTTGAGGCGGGGCTCACCTTCGAGCGAGCACTCGCCGCCCTCGTCGAGCGCGCGCCGCGCTTCGGTCGTCAGTCCGACGCCCGCAGGCTTCTCGCCGATCTCGCCCTCGGTCGCTCGCTCCCCACCGCGCTTGGCAGCTTCGGCCGCGGTGGCGAAGACGCGCGTGTCGCGGCACTGGTGGTCGCCGCGACACGTTTTGGCGCCCCGCTCGCCGGACTCCTGGTCATCCAGGCCGACGCGCTGCGCACGACGGAGCGCCGGCGGGCGGAGGCCGCGGCGCGACGCCTGCCGGTGCTGATGCTGTTCCCCTTGTCGCTCACGATCCTGCCCGCGCTCCTCGTCGTGTTTCTGGGTCCGCCCCTGCTGTCGCTACTCTCTGCGTGAGTGGGTGGCCGGTTCTTGCGCACGCTTGTCTTCGGCGCGCTTGCACCGGCGCTCGTGCTCGTCCTGATCCCGGCGCTCATCCTGGGCGCGACGGGCACAGGTGGGGAAGGCGGCGTGCTGCGCCTGGTCGGGTTGGTGCCGCTGGTGCTCGGTATCGCGATCCTCGCCTGGTGCTTCGCCGGGTTCATCGTCGAAGGCGAAGGCACGCCCGCTCCGTACGACCCGCCGCACCGGCTCGTCACTGGTCGCCTGTACGGGTGGATGCGCAACCCGATGTACGTCGCGATCGTGACGATCCTCCTCGGCGAGGCGATGTTCTACGGATCGGTGGCGCTGCTGCTCTGGGCCGTGGTCGCGTGGGTCCTCATGAACTTCTTCGTGGTCCTCTACGAGGAGCCGACGCTGCGAGCGCGATTCGGTCCGGCGTACGAGACGTACCTGGAGCACGTCCCGCGCTGGATCCCGAGCCGGCCGCGGATCGTCCCGACGCGCCCGGCTCTGAGGCTCGCGACGCTGGTGTACGCGCTACGCGACGAGCAGGTGCTCCTCCTGCGGCGGACCACCGAGCCGAACCGTGGCCTGTGGGTCGCGCCGGGTGGGAAGCTCGAGCACGGCGAATCTCCGGCCGAATGCGCGGTGCGCGAAATGCGTGAGGAGACGGGGCTGGTCATCGAGCGGCCGGTGCTGCGCGCGGTGATGACCGAGACCTCGCCGCGGCCCGATTATCAGTGGCTCACGTTCATCTACGTCGCGTGGGACTTCGACGGGACCTTCACTCCGGCGCCGGGCATCGGCGAGTTCCGTTGGGTGCCGATCGACGAGGTGGCGAAGCTGGCGATCCCGCCGGCCGACGCGATCTTCTTCCCGCGACTCAT
>JBDTMY010000237.1:0-18804 GCA_039934015.1 Chloroflexota bacterium
CTTCAGATCGGGGTCGACGCGTTGCAGCGCGCGGATCTGGCGCGCGACCTCGTCGCTTAGCTCCCCGTCGGACAGCGGCACCGGAACGCGCCCGAAGTTCTCGCGGTCGGGATACCCCGGATGCGCGCCGACGGCGACGTTGTGGCGCCGCGCGAGCGCGAGCGTCTCGCGCATCGTCGATTCGTTACCGGCGTGGGCGCCGCAGGCGATGTTGACCGAGCTGATCAGCGGCATCACAAGCGCGTCCGTACCCGCGCCTTCGCCCAGATCGCTATTGAGATCGATCGACGCGAGCACCGGCGAAGGTTAGCGCGGTACCTCGATGCGCTGTATGAGCCCGGCATCCTGATACACGCTGACCGCCGCGCCGCTGCCGTTCGGAAGCAGCATCACCTCGATGCCGATCCGCAGTGGACGGGTGAACACGATCCCCGCGGGAGACCACAGCACGAGGCCGGCGCCCTGCGTATCCGCGATCGGCTGCAGCGCCGCGCTGTCTGCGTCGATGATGACGAGCGAGCCTTCGTATGGTGAAGCGCCCGTATATCTCACGGCCACGATCCGCGTCCCAGCCGGGTCCCAGGCCGCATCGCCCCACGCGGGATCTCCGGATGGGCCGCGAGCCGCGACGACGCGCGACGTCAGTGCGACGTCGTTCCAAACGACCAACTCTCCACCGGGTCGCCCTGCGCAACAGCCGCCGACCGCCACCAGGGCTCGGGGCTGTCGCTCTCGCCACGACGCGACGCGAGCTGTGTTCTCGAGATGTCGGGCGACACCCGTGGCGATGTCGAGGACCTCAACGGTCCCGCCCGCGCCGGAGGCAGTCCACACCAGTCCCTTTCCGTCCGGCGTCAATCCATTCAGGGACGAGGTACCCGCCTCGGTGGCTCGAAGCTGCTTGCGGCCCGTGCCGTCGGCGCCGACCGCGAAGATCGCGGCTGTCCTTAGCTCGTCGTTGGTCGCCAGGTAGTAGATCGACGCCCCGTCGAGCGACCACACCGGCGTCAGAACGCTTGTGCCGGCTTCGTCCGGAGTGAGCCACCGGGCGACGCCTGAGCGCACGTCCCACATGGCGATGCGCCCGCCCTTCCCGGTCCAGACACTGACGGCGAGCGCGCCGCCGTCGGGTCTGAGCGCCCACGTATCCGGAACGAAGCTGACGATCGGTGTCGGCCCCGGGGTCGCTCCGCTCGCTCCGATCGGCACCGCCACAAGCGTGATCTCGCTCGAGACGATCGCGCGCGCGACGACGAGCGTCGTCCCGGTCGGCCGCCAGCCCGTGGCGAGCGGATGAAAGACCTGCGTGAGATCCGTGATGCCCGGTGGCAGCGCACGCCCCGATGGCGAGGTCGCCGCGGACGGCGCTGCGCTCGTGGCCGCCGCGGTGGTGGTCGGTGTTGGTGCGGACGCGGCCGATGTCGCGGCGGGCGTACCGGAGGACGAGCACGCGCTGATCAGCACTGCCATGACGACGCTGACCACGTTCCTCACGCGACCAAGCCTAGACCGCGGCGTATGACGTTTCGGTCATGCCTCCGCTAGATGAACAGCGGAGCGAGCACCAGCGTGATCGTCGCGAGGAGCTTGATGAGGACGTGCAGACTCGGGCCCGCGGTGTCCTTGAACGGGTCGCCGACCGTGTCGCCCACGACGGCCGCGGCGTGCGCGGGCGTTCCCTTGCCGAGCACATTGCCCTTGTCGTCCTTCAGCATGCCGGACTCGATGTACTTCTTGGCGTTGTCCCATGCACCGCCGCTGTTGTTCAGGACGGTGGCGAGGATCACACCCGCCATCGTGCCGACCATCAGCATCGACGCCGCGGCCTCGGCCTTCAGGACCATCCCGACAGCGATCGGCGCAAGGATCGCGAGGAGACCCGGCGCGATCATGTTGCGGAGCGCCGAAGCGGTCGTGATGTCGACGACGCGCGCGTAGTCCGGCTCTTCGGTGCCGGCCATGATCCCCGGGTGCTCGCGGAACTGCGTGCGGACCTCTTGGATGATCGCGGCGCCCGCGCGGCCGACGGCGCGGATCGCGAGTGACGAGAAGAGATACACGAGCATCGCGCCGAGGAAGCCGCCGAGGAAGACGTCGACCTTGGCGATGTCGACCGTGGCGAACGGCTTGCCGGTCAGCTGCGCGACCTTGTCGAGATACGCCGAGAAGAGAAGGAATGCCGCGAGGGCGGCGGACGCGACGGCATAGCCCTTCGTCAGCGCCTTTGTGGTATTGCCCGCGGCGTCGAGGCGGTCCGTGCGCTCGCGTGTCTCCTCCGAGGCGCGCGCCATCGACGCGACGCCGCCGGCGTTGTCGGTGATCGGGCCGAAGGTGTCCATCGCGAGGATGAACGCCGCGCTCATGAGCATGCCCATCGTCGCGACGGCCGTGCCGTAGATGCCACCGTGTGGCAGGCCGGTGGCTTGGCCCCACTGGTCGCCCAGCCAGTGCGAGGTGAAGAGCGCGATCGCGATCGTGATGGTCGACGAGGCGGTCGTCTCGAAGCCTACGGCCGTGCCCGAGATGATGGTGGTCGCGGGACCGGTCTTGGCAGCCTCTGCGATCTCCTTGACCGGTCGCCAGTTGCCCGATGTGTAGTACTGCGTGATGAACACGAAGGCGAGGCTGGTGAGCAGGCCGACGACGCCCGCTCCGAAGAAGTACATGAAGGCGCCCTTCTCGTTGAGCATCTGGTTCGTCACGAAGTACATCCCCACGATCGAGAGCACGAGCGTGATGTAGTAACCGCGGTTCAGGGAACCCATCGGATCCCGCTGCTCGTTCCCGCGTACCAGGAAGATCCCGATGACGCTCGCGATCAGGCCGAAGCCACGGACGACCAGCGGGAAAACGATCCACGCGACGTTGTGCGTCACCGCGTAGATCGCGACGCCCAGGATCATCGCGCCGATGTTCTCGGCCGCGGTGGACTCGAAGAGGTCCGCGCCACGCCCGGCGCAGTCGCCGACGTTGTCGCCGACGAGGTCCGCGATGACAGCGGCGTTGCGCGGGTCGTCCTCGGGGATGCCCGCCTCCACCTTGCCGACGAGGTCCGCGCCCAGGTCGGCAGCCTTGGTGTAGATACCGCCACCGAGCTGCGCGAAGAGCGCGACGAAGGACGCGCCAAAGCCGAAGCCGACGATCGTGAACGGCGCCTGGTCCGGATTCTGGAAGCCCCCGTACGCGATGAACATGACGAACACGCCGATGAGCGAGAGACCGACCACGAGGATCCCGGATACCGCGCCACCGCGCAGCGCGATCCGGAGCGCATCACCGATGCTGTGCTGCGCGGCGGCGGCCGTCCGAAGGTTCGACTTGACCGCGACGAACATCCCGATGATGCCGGAGGCCATCGAGCACACCGCGCCCACGAAGAACGCGATCGACGTTCGGACCGCGAGCTCCAGCGGGTCCACGCCGGGGGCCGATTCGAAGAAGTAGATGACAACGCCGATGACGACCATGCCGCCGAGCGCGAGAAGGAAGATCGTGCGGTACTGGCGCTGGATGAACGCGACGGCGGCGACATAGATCGCGCCGGCGACCTTCTGCATCTCGGGTGTTCCGATCGGCGAGCGAAGGACGTCGTACGCGAAGTAGCCGGCGACGAGTATCGCGACCAGTCCGGAGATAGGAACGATCCAAAGCAGGGGTTGCGCGTCCAAAGAGCCCCTCCGCACGCCGAAAAGTGAATTTACAAGAAGCAAGCGCCCGCCCCGACGGAGGGGGCCGCAGCGCTTCGGCGGCATGTTACGGCAGGACGGCGACGGTGGGCAAACCGGGTATCGTTGATAACGTGCCACCGCAGAAAGCCTCGAAGAGCCAACCCAAAGCCGACGCGTCCGAGAAGCAGAAGAGCAAGGACCGCGACTGGCTGACCACGAGCGAGCTCGCCCAGCGCATCGGGTGGCGCGAGCACGCGCTCCGCGACGCGCTCCGGGGGAAGGACCTTCCGGGCGTGCGCCGCACGTCCTTCGGCTACCACGTCGACGCGACGGCGGTCGATGAGATCAAGAAGGTCCTCGGTGAGGCGCCGCCCAAGGGGAACAGCTCGCTCAAGACACCCGCGAAGACACCCGCGCGGAGTTAGTCCCGCGGGCTAGGCGTGCTTCCGTAGACGCGCGGGCAGGATCTTGAGCTCTTCGCGGTACTTCGCCACCGTGCGCCGCGCCAGCTTGATGCCGTGCTTGTCGGCGAGCCTCTCGACGATCTCCTGATCGGAGAACGGCCGCCCCAGGTCCTCGGCTTCGATGATCTCCTTGATGACGTCCTTCGTGCCGAGCGACGCGGTGAAGAACATCGCGAACGGGACGACCTGGCCGCTGGGGAGCAACACGAACTTACCCGCGGTCGCGCGGCTGACGGTCGACTCGTGCATCCCGATCCGCTCCCCCACCTCGGCTCGCGTCAGAGGTCGAAGCGACTGGATGCCGTGATCGAGGAACTCGAGCTGGCACTCGACGATCACCTCGGTGATGCGGAGGATCGTCTGCCGCCGCTGGTTGATGTTGTCGATGAAGAACTTCGCGCGCGTGACGTATTCGCGGATGTGCTGGCGGTCTTCGTCGTTCATCGGCACCGTGGCGGTGCCTTCCTTGCGCGCGGCCTGCAGCTGGCCGATGAGCTGGCGGTACACGGGGTTCACGCGCAGCGAGAAGCGCCGCGACTCGATGACCTCGACCTCGTACTGACCGTTCTCCGACTTCGTGATGATCACGTCGGGACGCAGGCCCACCTCTCGCCCGCCGATGCTCGTGCCGTCCGGCCCCGCGGCGAAACCCTGGGCCGGGTGCGGGTTGAGGTTCCCCGCGATCCAGTCGAGCGCCGCCTGGACCTCGTCACGCGTGATGCGCAGCGCCTGCGCGACGTCGCCGAACTTGTGCTCGCCCATCTCGCGGAAGTGGTCCGCGACGATCTCGCGCACGTGCGGCGGGACCTCCTCGCCGATCTCCTCGAGATGCTGCATCTGGATCATCAAGCACTCGCGCACGTCCCGCGCGCCGATGCCCCACGGTTCCACGGATTGGATCGCACGCAGCGCGCGCATCGCATCGGCGACCGAGACCTGCGTGGCGGTCGCCGCGTCCTCGATCGTCACGCCGGGATCGAGGTAGCCGACCTCCGTGATGTTGCCGATGAGGTACTCGACCGTCGGGAGCAGCCGCGCGGGAAGGAGAACGCGTACGTTCCACGAAAGCCACTCGGCGAGCGTCTGTTCCGATTCGGCGCGCACGACAGGATCGAACTCGTCGCCGTCGTCGTCGCGCTGCATGAGGTTCGTACCCTCTAGAGGCTCCATCTCGGGATCGTTCTGTCGCGGGGCCTTCGCGAGACCGAAGCAGTTGAGGCAAACGCGTCCCGGCAGCGGCTGCCCACAGAGCGGGCACGCCTGCTGCTCCTCGAGGTCGAGCGCCGGATTCTCCTGCAGCTCCGCATTGATCACGTCCTGAAGCTCGAGCGATGAGAGCTGCAGGATGGCGTTGGCGGCGATCTGCTTTGGCGTGACCTTCATCTGCTGCTGAGGCATTAAGCGCAGATCCACTTCGGCTACCTTACCCCAATGGTCGTGCGAGCCGAGCTGATCCTGTTTGTCGTGGCTCTTTCACTTTCCGCGCTCGCGTTCGCATTTGTCATGCCGCGTCGAGCGTTCCGCTGGCGGATCCCTTTCGCCGTGGCCTGCTGTGCTACTGCGGGGCTCGCACCACTCCTTATGTATGTCGCGCTCGAGGGGCAGCACGCCGGCGGGCGGGCTCTCTGGGAGTGGTCTGCGGTGGGGGGGCCGACCATCCAAGCCTCGTATCGCCTGGACGGTCTGGCAGCCATCGGCGTCGCGATCGGCGGGCTCTACATCGCTGCGGCCCTGGTGGCCACGACGCGTGTGAGTGCGCGCCACCAGCTCTTGCGACCGCTGATCCTCTTGAACGGCCTCGTTTTCATCACCCTCGCCGTCACCGACGACCTCATCGCCTGCATCGTCGTACTCGGCGCGCTCGGCGCGATCACGTCGTTCATGACGCTGCTCGTATCGCCCGCGGCGGCGGTCGCGCGCATCACCGGATATCTCGCGGGTGGCGTGCAAGGTTTCGTCGTCGCGGCGCTTCTCGTGTCGCGTTTCGGCGGCGCCTCGTTCCGTTTCGATGCGATCTCCGCCGAGGCGATCACGCCGGGCGTCGTGCTCGCGGCTTCGCTCGGCGCGGCGCTCTTCGCGGGCCTGTACCCGTTCGTGCCATGGGGCTACCGGCACGAAGAGGCCGGAGAGCGCGAGAGCCTTCGTGGCCTACTCACGATGCCCGCCGGACTCGGCGCGACGCTCGTGTTATGCCGCATCCTCGGCGTGACGCGCATCGACCTGTCCACGCTCGCGCTACCGGCGATCATCTCGCCCACGCTGATCGCGGTCGTCGTCATCGCGCTGGCGCTGCGTTTCATCCTGCGCCGGCGTAAGTCAGGATTGCGGCGGCGGCTCGTGATCACCGCCCTGGTGCTGCTGCTGATCCTCGTGTACCCGTTCCTCCACTGGAGCCACGTCATCCTCGTCGCCTCAGTCCTCACCATCGCGTACGCGGCCGCGGTCTCGCTCGCGTTGCCCGAGCAATGGCCGATCTCGCGATACGACGTCGTGCTCGCGGCGCTCTGGGTCGCGCTCGCGACCGGATCGCCTGCCGCGCTCGCGGGCGCGCTCGTCGTCCTCGCCGGCGGCGGCCTCGCCGCGGTCTCGGACGGCTTCTGGATGCCGCCGCATCGCTCGTACATAACGGCGATGGCCAGCTCGACCGTCATCGTGGCGGGCGCGCTGATCGTCGCGATCGGAGCGTTCGACGCGTCTGATCCACTCACGGTGGTCCTCGCGGTCATCGCGGCGGGCGCCGTTCTCGGACTCGAGCTCGCGCACGCCGGACGACGGCTCAGCATCGCGGCCGTCCCGGCGGACCTGGACGTGTCGGCGTCGATCGCGTCGTTCCTCGGCGCGATCATGGTCATCCTCGCGCTCTCGCTGCCGCTGTTCGATGCGATGTCCGGAGCGTTCGGTCGCCCGAACGCGCGAAGCCTCGACGAACTCGTGACGCTGGTGCCGGTCGTGGCGGTGTTTTCCACGCTGCTCGTCGTCGTGGCGCGGGCGGCGCGCGCCTTCCTCCCCGAGCTCACCGTCATCAGCGGGCGCCTCGAGGCCGTCGTCTCGGCAGCCGATCCGGTCCCGATCGCCGCCGCGTCCTTCCGGGCGCTGGCCGGCTCCGCGACGACCTTCTCCGCGGTGTTCGCGATGTTCGAGGAGCGCGCGGGCGTCTGGCTCGCGCTGATGCTCATCGCGACCCTGCTGGTCTGGGCGGTGCGCTGATGCTGCTGCTCGCGATCGTTGCGGTCACCACGCTCGTCGCGAACGGCGCGCGCCAGCTGCGCTACATGGCGGTCGCATTCTTCGGGGTCGCGCTCTCGGCGCATCTGATCGACGACGGCACGCTCGCGGCATCACAGGTCGTCGTGTCGGCGTGTGCAGCGCTCGTCGCCTCGGCGATCCTCTTCGTCGCTGCGCGCGATCCGCGGTTCGGCGAGGATCCCGGCTGGCGGCTGTGGCTCGCGACGATCGTCGCCGCGGCGACGACGGCGGCGGCGTTCGTCTACCTGCGACCGGCCACCGGCGACGACATCAACACGAGCCTCCTGGGTCCCGACCCGAGCGGCGTGACGAGCCAGGTCGCCGCGTTCTGGCTCCTCTCGTCCGGCATCGCGATCCTGCTGACCGCACGCGGTGCCGTCCGCGGCTCGCTGGGCGCGCTCCTGATGCTGACGGGAACGCAGCTCTTGGTGCGCATGGTGCCGGGACCCGAACTCGCGCTGACGCTGATGCTCTCCTGGCTCCAGGTCGTCGTCGCGCTCGCGGGCGCGTTCCTCATCGTCAACCAGCGGGCGGCGCGCGAGGCGTGATCGAGGTCATCGCGCTGCTTGTCGCCGCGGCGCTCTTCGCCTTCAGCGTCCGCAAGCGTCTCGCTCTTGTTGGTACGGTGACCTTGGCCGCGCTCGCCGTGGCGATGGCGTTCGTGATCGCGCTCCCGATGGACGCATCGGGCGACCTGCTCGACCTGCCGTGGCGCATGTCGGAGCTGGGGCGCCTCGCGGCGATCGTGCTGCTCGGCACGCTGTCATTACTGGTGCTCGCGGTATGGGTGGACGAGCCTGCGTACAACTTCTTTCCCACCGCGCTCGTGGTCGCAGCGGTCGTGCTCGCGGTGCTGGTGCTGACGACGCCGATCGCGATCTACACCGCGCTGCTGCTGGGCCTGCTCGTTCCGGTCGGCACATTCACATTCCAGGTGCATCGGAACCGGAGCGCCGAGGCCGCGTACCGGCACTTCAGCTTCGTCGCGCTCGGCGGGTGCCTCGGCATGGCCGCGCTGGCGCTGTCGGCGAGCCTCGGTCGCGATCAGCCGCCCGCGACGTTCGTGCTGCTTGTCGTGATCCTGGTCGTCGCCTTCGCCCTCAAGCTGGCCGCCATCCCCTTCCACACGCACGCGGCGCTTCTCGCGTCGGAGGTCCCCGCGTCGGCGCTCGCGCTGTATTTCGGGGTGCTCGTGCCGACGACGTTCATCGCGTTCGCGCACATCCTCGTCCTTTCGGGCCTGCTGCCGGCGATCGTGCAGATCGGAAAGGTCCAGGACCTTCTCCTCGCGCTCGGCATCGCGTCGGCGCTGGGCGGCGCTTTCCTCGCGACCGGGTCGAGCGAGCTGCGGCGTGTCGCCGTGTACTCCGTCATCGCGAACCTGGGGCACGCCCTCGTCGGCATCGCAACGCTGTCGGGCCCCGGGATCATCGGTGCGATGGCGATCGCCCTCGTGACCGGCATGGCGGCGACGCAGCAGCTCCTCGCGGCCGGAACGCTGGAGCGCCGCGCCGGCTCGGACCGTCCGAGCGCGACCACCGCGCCTCTCGCCGCGCTCGCCTTCGTCGTCGGCGGATTCGCGATGATCGGGGCGCCGCCGCTCGTCGCGTTCCCCGGCCACTTCTTCGTCGAGCTCATCGCGTACTCGTACTCGCCCTGGCTGGGCACGGCGCTCGTCGTCGCGACGCTTGGCGTCCTCGTCGCGCAGCTGCGGGCGGCGATGGCGATCTTCCGCGCCGCACCCGATCGGTGGCGCGTCGAGCCGAGGCCCATCGCGGGCATCGTCGGCGGGATCGTGTTCCTGGCGCTACTTATCGGCGGCGTTCAGCCGGACGGTTTCCTTCGGCCGATCGCCGCTTTCGCGGACGAGTTCCTGCGCGCGCTGCATCCTCTTTAGCCGAGCGCCTCACGCCTCGATCGCGACGGTCGCCCCATCCCGCTTTGCGAGCCGCACAGTGGACGTCCCATGACGCTGCTCCAGCGCGCGCGCCAAGGGCTCGGCGTGGGTCGTCACCAGGATCTGCCCGCGCGTGCCCGCATCCGCAAAGAGCTCGGCGAGCGCGGGCAGCAGGTCCGAATGCAGGCTCGTCTCGGGCTCGTTGAACGCGAGGAACGGCGGCGTGCGTGGAGAGAGGAGAGCCGCGATGAGACAGAGATAGCGCAGCGTGCCATCGGATAGCTCAGCGGCCTCGAGCGGGCGCAACAGACCCGGCATCGCGAGCCGCAGCCCGAATCGTCCTCCTTCCTGCAGGAGCTCCAGCCTCGCTCCGGGAAAGGCGCGTTCCACCGACTCCTCCATCAGGGCTCGGTCGCCGATCTCCTGCACGGTCATGAGGGCGGCGGCAAGATCGCTCCCGTCGTGCGCGAGGGCGGGCGTGCGCACGCCGACCTGCGGTTGACGGACCGGCGAGTCGGGATCGGTCCTGAAGTGGTGATAGAAGCGCCACCGCACCAGGGCGCCGCGGATCGCGCTCAACAGTGGGAAGCGATGCGGCTCGGAAAGCTGTGAGAGGAACGACTCGCCATTCCACAGGTCGAACGGGAACGCGGTCCGGTTGCCTTCGGCGTCGCGTACCGCTGCGCTGCCCCCGTCGCGTTGGGCGACGACGTGGCGCGTGCCGGCGTCGATCGCCCAGACGGTCTCCTCCTTCACGTCGGGATCGAGCATGAAGGGGCCCTGCGGTGACGGCATGAGTCCGCATACGAGTTGATACGCAAGGTCGTCGAGCTCGACGCCCGCGGCGAACCGTGCCGGAGCGTTCTTCTTGCGCGGTCCCGCCCAAAGCACCGAGGGCATACCCCCTTCGTCCGCGAGGGAGCGCGCGAGCGTGCCCTGCGCGGCATCACTCAGGAGACGCAGCGCCCGGTAGAGATTCGTCTTGCCGGAGCCATTCGGTCCCACGACCACCGTCACCGGGGTCAGCGAGAGACGCAGCGCGCGGATCGATCGGTAGCCCTCGACCCAGAGCTCGTGCACCGCCATCGCGCGCACTCTACGTGGCGCGGTCGAGGCTGCTACCGGGAGGTGAGCAGCGAGAGTGGATCGATCGGCAGGCCGCCCCTTGACACCGCGAAGTGGAGGTGCGGACCGGTGGTGATCCCGGTCAGACCAACGAAGCCGACGACCCGCCCAGCCTCGACGCTGTCTCCGATGCGCACCTGAGGTCGCGCGAACGTGTCGTCGAGGTGCGCGTACACCGAGACCAGCCCGCCCGGATGCGCGATCACGACGACCATCGCGCCGTCGGAGAGGTGGCCGACGAACGTGACGCGCCCTTCGGCGGCGGCGAGCACGGGCTGGCCGAGACGCGCCGCGAAGTCGACGGCGTCGTGAAAGTGCGGGTAGTACACGCCCTGGTAGCTGCGGGCCGGCTCGAGCGCGAGCGTCGTCGGGCCGAACGGCTGCGTGATCGTGCCGCGCACCGGGAGCATCCAGGACGTCGGGGCGGTGCCGTCCGCGGCCATCGCCGTCGCGACCAGCTGCGCGAGCGCGGCATGCGCCGCGCCGGCGTCGCGCGCCAGCGCTTCGAGAACGGCGACCTCGGCGGCGCGCTTCTCCCCCTCGCCGTTCGCGGCGGCGGCGGCGATCGTTCGCGCGCGGTCGCGCAGCCGGCTCAGCTGGCCCTGCTTCGCCGCGACGGCCGCCTGTGCGTCGGCGAGCTGCGCGGCGCGGTCGGACAGGCGGGTGTGCGCTTCGTGCAGCGAAGCGTCGATCGACAACAGCTCCTGGTACGCCTCGATCTGCGCGCCGCTCAGCGCCACGAGCGACGGCGTCGACGTCGCGGCCGCCAAACGGAACGCATCGCGCGAGAGGCGCTCGCGGATCGCGCGCCGGTCGCTCGCCTGCGCCTGGAGCGCGGCGATATCCGCGCCAACGGCCCCCAGGTCCTCGGCAACGCGCGTTATCTCGACGTTGAGCGCGGCGAGCTCGTCTCGCGCGATCAGCGCCTGGGCGTCGATGACCTGCGTGATGGAGCGCGCATTCGCGAGCAGCTCGGCGTCACGCGCTCGCGCGACCTCGAGATCTTCGGGCGACGGCGTCGCCTCGGGCCCTACGGTCGCGGTAGGCGATGCTGTCGGCGACGCGCTCGCGGCTGCCGAAGCGGTCGGCGACGCTGACGCGCCCCCTGATGCCGAGGGAGCCGCGGAACCGGAAGCGCTCGCGGAAGGCGACGTCTTGGGCGCCGCGGTCGGCGGCGTCGCGGTCGGCGACGGGCTCGCCGGTAGCGGCGCGGTCGGCGACGGCGTGGGCGTCGGGTCGGCGGCGTTCGCGTAGGCCGGGAAGAGCATGAGGAGCGCGAGGCACAGGGCGACGCCCGGTCGGAGCTTTGGGAGCATTCACCCGGAACAGTGCACCAGAACGCTCATATAGCGGACGCACGTCCACCCCACGAGCGAGCGCCGTCTAGCGGGGGCTCGGTTCCTCGATCTCCCAGCCGTCGATACGCAACCGCTCGCGCTCTTTATCGAGATCCTTGTAGCGGCCGATCTCGGTCCACGGCATGTCATCGATCGGTGTGCCGGGGTTGATGCGCTGCATCACCCGCTGATCCGCGCGCAGCTCGCGCACGACGAGCTGGCGCTCGCCGTGACCACTGCGCATGAGCAATGACGCCCGAAGCAAAGTTGCCACGCTCCCCCACCCCCATACCCGCCGCTAGAACGTGAAGCGAGTCCCTGACGCGGTGAAGTGTTTCACATCGAAAGCGATGATCTTCGACGGTGTCGCGCGAAACACCGGGCCCTTCTCGTATTTCTCGGCTTTGGGCCGGTAATCGAAGGTCCGCCCGTATTTCGTCGTGTACTGGCCCGCGATGCGCTTCGCGACATCTGGCGCGACGCCGCGGACCACGTCGACGGTGCCCTGGCCGAAGAGTGCGCGTGTTCCGATCTGCGTGCCGAACGCGACACGCGGATCGCGCGCGAGGTTCTGGGCCCAGTGCGTGCGCTCACTGCCCTCGAAGTACAGGTGATCGTCGACCCAGGCGCCCCACTGCTGCACGAGATGCGGTCGTGCGTCGGCATCGGTCGTCGAGATCCAGTAATAGCGACCGCCGCGGAGGATCTTCTCGACATCGCTCCACGCGAGCATGCCCCTCGGGGCCCGCGTGATGTAGCCCTTCGGCAGCCGCGGCCGGTCGCGCTTGGGCGCTATACCTTGTCCTCGGTCATCCAGCGCTCGACGTCGCGCGTGTACTCGACGACACCGTCGGTGAACCACAGCGCGATCTCGCTCTTCGCGGTCTCGGGCGCGTCGCTCGCGTGGACGAGATTGCGCAAGCCCACGAGCGCGTAATCCCCTCGGATCGTGCCGGGTGCGGCCTCGTGCGGGCGCGTCGCGCCGACCATCGAGCGGACGACGGCGATCGCGTTCGGCCCTTCGAGCACGATCGCCACGACCGGCGACGAGCTGATGACGCTCACGAGGTCGTCGTAGAAGAACTTCCCTTTGTGCACCGCGTAGTGCTTCTCGGCCATCGCGCGGTCGACCCGCAGCAGGCGTAGCGCCGCGATGCGCAGGCCCCTGCGCTCGAAGCGGGCGAGGATCTCGCCCGAGATGCCGCGCTGCACCGCGTCGGGCTTGAGCACGACCAGGGTGCGCTCGACGCTCTGCTCGGGGCTCACGACGCGATCTCCATGACGACTTCCGCGCCCGCGGGCGCGCGGATGGTCGCGACCGCGGCCCGTGGGCCGACCGCCGTGACGAACGACAGCTCGGGTCGCAGGTACTTCTGCGCCGCGCGCTGGATGTCCTCGGCGCTCACGCTGTCGATGATGTCGCACACCTCCTCGACCGAGCGCACGCGATCGAGGAACAGCTCCTGCCCGGCGAGCCAGTTCGACACGCCGCGCGTGTCCTCGAGGCGGAGCTCGAGGCGTCCCTTGTTGAAGTCGCGCACGCGCTCGAGCTCGCTGGCCGGCACGATCTCGTCGCGCAGGCGCGCGACCTGCGCGAGCGCGGCTTCCACGACTTCGCTGATCCGGTCCGGTGCGACCCCCGCGTAGATGACGACGTGCCCAGCATCGACGTAGTTCGATGAGAAAGAATGCACGTCATATGCGAGCGCGCGCTTCTCGCGCAGCTCGAGGAACAGGCGGCTCGACATCCCTTCACCAAGGACGGCGTTCAGCATGTCGAGGGTGTATTTGTCGGGATGGACCTGCGGCACGCCACGCCAGCCGATGCACACGTGGGCCTGCTCGGTCCGTTTTCCCAGAAGCTTCACGCGCGTCTTCGACGGCTTTGGCGCGGCCTTGAGGCGCGGCGTTGGGCGCTCGGCGATCGATGCGAACAGCTCACCGATCGCATCGGCCACCTCGTTCGCGTCCACCTTGCCCGCCAGCGCGACGACGATCTTGCGCGGCGCGTAGCCGCGATCCATGAATGCTCGGATCTGCGCTGCGGTCATCCCCATGACCACGGGTTCGCGGCCCGCGACCTCCCAGCCCAAAGGATGATTGGGATACATCAGCTCGTCGACAAGGGTGTGCACGCGATCCTGCGGCTGGTCGCGGTACATGCGAAGCTCTTCGACGATGACCTTTCTCTCCGACTCGACGTCGGATTCGCGCAGCATCGGCGCGAGGATCATGTCCGACACGACGTCGAGCGCGATGCGCCAGTGCCGCGCCGGCACGCGCGTCCAGAAGACCGTGACCTCTTTGTCGGTGGCCGCGTTGACGACGCCGCCGCGGCTCTCGATCTCCATGCTGATGTCGGCGGCGGTCGGGCGCTTCGCGGTGCCCTTGAACACCATGTGCTCGAGGAAGTGGCTCGTCCCAGCGTCGCTGCGGCTCTCCAGGCGCGAGCCGGCACCGACGAAGACGGCCAGCGACGCCGAGCGTGTCTCCGGCATCTCCGAGACGAGGATCCGCACGCCGTTCGGGAGGGTGCGCTTCAGGTACTCCACCGCGCCGAACGCTAGCATTGCGAGCGGTCCGCCGTGACACCAGCGTGAGGAGGAATCGGCTCTGACTGGGCGGTCTGACGCGCTCATCCACTTTCTCTGCGTGCTCCCCGACCATCTGCGTGACCCGCAGCTGGAGAGCGACCACATCACGGTCGTCGACGGCCGCTGGGCGTTCTGCGCCTTCAACGTGCGTGAAGAGACGCACGACTGGGAGTCAACGGGTGGGATCACGCGCGCCGATGTTGGGCGCCAGCTCGCGCAGCGCCGCGCTCAGAAGATCTAGCGGCAGAACGCGATGGTGATGTAGAGCGCGTCCGGTCCCACGACCGCGCCGATCCCGGCGCGACGGAAATTCGGATCCATGATGTTCGTCCGGTGGTTGATCGGCACCCAGGGCTCGGCCATGAACTCGCGATGCAGCACTTCGACCCCGCCGCTCCACACCTTGCCGGTGTTCTCGCCGTACCAGCCCGTGCCGCAGGCGGGGACATACCGAGACCGCGCGGTTCCGTCCGGGCCGTCGTGATAGACGTAGCGGTGCTGCGCCTCGACCGCGCTGTGAAGGCGCGCGGCGTCGGAGACCGTCGCGTCGAGGGCCAACGGGGCCAGGCCAGCCTGCAGGCGCGACGTGTTCATGAGGGCGAGCATGCGCAGCTCCGCCTGCTGGGTCGTGAGCGACGTCGTCACCGGCGGCGCCGCTGCCGGCGGTGGCGGTGGCGGTGGCGCGGGCGGTGGCGGTGTCGGGTCGGGCTTCTCAGGCTCGGGCGCGGGCTCGGGGGCGACGGCCGTCGCCGGTGCGAGCGCGAGCTCCTCGGCCGCCGCCGTGAGGGGTTCCGCACTCAGAACAGGCGCGGTCACGCGAACGAGCTCCAGCGCGACGTCAAACGTCATGAGGCGCTCGCCTCGGGCGAGCGGCGCTACGCGCGCGAACACCTCGCCAGGTGGTGGCAGCGCTGCGGCAGCCGGCGCGCCCGCGAAAACCTCGCCGATCATCGCGAGGGCGATGGTCGGTGCGGCGAGAGCCACGCCGAGTGCCGCGCCCTGTCGGATCGCCCATACCGCGCCGGAGCGGATCACTCGGCCGCTGCGCTCCGCGCGCCGTAGCTGATGAGCAGATCGGCGCCCGCGCGCCGCGCGGCGGCGAACGTCTCGCGCTCCGCATCGAGGAGATCCTGCGAATCGTCCGTGGACGTGAAGAAGGCGTGCTCGTCGGCGGTGAAGAACGAGATGACCGGACGATCGACGGTTTCGGACAGACGCGCGACGAGATCGAGCGTGACGAGACCAGGCTTCAACACCACGGCGTCCGCGCCCGCCGCCACCTCGCGCGCCGCGCGCGCGCGCGCTCCATCCGGGTCGTCGACAGCGATCAGGGGCACCGCGCGCTCCCTCACAGGTATCGCCTCAACAGCGATGCGGTGCGCCGCATAGAGGACGCTCTCGAGCTTGACCATCGCGGCGATCGGCAGCTCGGGGCGACCGGCGGATGACACCGCGGCGCGCAGCGCGCGCACGCTTCCGTCGAGCATCCCGGACGGCACGAGCAGGTCGGCGCCGGCGTCCGCATGCACCGCGGCGATCTCAGCGAGGCGTTCGAGCGTTGCGGCGACGTTCGCCTGGCCCAGAGAGAAGAGGACGCATTGCCCGTGAGGCGTGTACGCACAGACGCAAACGTCGGTCGCGATCGCGAGATCCGGGGCCGCATCTTTCACGGCGTGGATCGCGCGCGCCACGACGTGGTCGCGCTCGCTCGCGAGCAGCGCAAGCTCGTCCTTGCGGTCCGAGGCCGCGAAGATCAGGAAGCCGGCGAGCCCGGTCGACGACGCTTCGCGCGCGTCGCGCACGAGCTCGGTGATCGAAAGCCGCTCGAGGAACGGCGCGTCCTCGACCCGCTCGCGGTCCTCGACGCGGGCGGAGACGATCACCGGCTGGATGAGCCGACCCGTGATCTCGGGCGCGGCGAGAGCGCGGGACCACAGGGGGTGGTCACGGAGCCGGCCGCGGACCAATGTCGTCGGGCTCACTGTCCGGATGGTACGTGTCCGGGACGGATCTGGACTCGTCTAGGACCGGCCGTAGGGATACCCTGTATGTCTGTTATGAGACGCCCCGTGTCTTCCCTGGCCGCCTTTGGCCTCACCATCGGCATCGTGCTCGCTGGTGGCGTCGCTTTGCGCCCGGTCGAGCAGGCGCAGAGTGCGGCCGTCGTTGATACGGCACCGATCCAGGACGTCGCTGCGATCGTCGTCGACACACCTCCCGCTGCCGTCGCGGTCAGCGTGCCGACGATCGCGGCACCCGAGCAGCTCCCGACGCCTGTCGCCGCACCCGCGAGCGCGGCGTTCCCCGAGATGAAGCACGTCTGGCAGTCACTGAACAACTGCGGACCTGCCGCGGTCGTGATGGCGCTGTCGACGCTCGGCATCGACGCCAATCAGGAGACCGCGCGTCTCGCCCTGCGCGGCACCGACGTGCGCCGCGGCATGGGACCGCAAGGCGTCGGCCCGTGGGTGCAGGAGAACTTCGGCCTGAAGTCGATGTGGCGCAACAACGGCACGAGCGAGACCCTGAAGACGCTGATCGCGAACGGGTTCGCGCCGATGGTGACGCAGTGGATGGAAGAGCCATGGGTCTCACGCGTCGCGCACTGGCGCACGGTCCGTGGTTACGACGACGCGAAGAGCGTCTTCTACGTGAATGACTCGATGCGCGGGAACAACTTTCCGCTGTCGTACGATTTCTTCGCCCGCAACGGACAGTCGTTCTCGTTCCGCTACATGGTCATCTACAAAGCCGACGACGAGAAGCTGCTGAAGGCGATCGTCGGCGACCAGTGGAGCGACCTGAACATGCGGCGCTCGCTGTACGAGCGCACGAAGGCCGACGCGGTCGCGCAAAATACGAACTTCGCGTGGCTTGCGTACGGCGAGGCCTCGTACTCATTCGGCATGTTCGAGGAGGCCGTATCCGCCTTCGAGAGGGGCCTCGCGATGGGCAACTCCCAGGGCATCTTCGGGCTCCGTAACTCGTACCCGCAAGCGCTGCGCGCACTGGGTCGTCAGCAGGAAGCTGACCGCGCCGCGCAGACCGTGGCGGGCGTGAGCAGTGTGCCGTCCAACGGTGTCGCCGCGCCGCCGGATCCATACGCGGTGTACCTCGCGATGCTGCGCGTCACACCGATCGAGCGCATCCCGACCGAGTGACGCGCGTCCGCTTCATCGGAAGCGGAGACTCATTCGGAAACGGCGGACGCTTCCAGACCTGCATCCTCGTCGACGCCGATGGCTACCGTTTCCTCATTGACTGCGGCGCGACGTCGCTTGTCGCGCTGAAGCGGGCGGGCGTCGATCCGGGGTCGATCGACGCGGTGCTGCTCACGCATTTCCACGGCGACCACTGCGGCGGCGTTCCGTACGTCATCCTCGACGGTCAGTTCACGAAGCGCGAGCGGCCGCTCGTCATCGCCGGCCCGCCTGGCGTCCGCGAGCGGATCACCGCCGCGTTCGAGGCGGCGCTGCCGACGTCGTCGCGGACGGTCCAGCGCTTCGCGGTCTCCTACATCGAGCTCGGCGAGCAGGCGACGGCGATCGGACCGCTGGAGGTCGTCGCGCTACCGGTGTCGCATCTGCCCGAGACGGTCCCGCACGGCCTGCGCGTGCGCGCCGGCGGGCGCGTCGTCTCCTACACCGGCGATACGGACTGGTGCGACGCGCTCCCGCGGCTGGCCGACGGCGCGGACCTCTTCGTCGCCGAGGCGTACTCCTTTGAGAAGCGCATCCCGCAGCATCTGTCGCACGCAGTGCTGGTGGCGCACCGCGACGAGCTGCGCGCGAAACGTGTCGTTCTCACACATCCGGGCATCGAGACGCTCGCGCGCCGCGACGCGCTCGCCTGGGAGCTCGCTGATGATGGCACCGAGATCGACCTATGAAGATCACCGCGTCCGCCTACCTAGGGTCGTGCCCGCGTCCTCTTTGCAGCCAGCTCCCCCGTCTTCGCAAGGCGGTCGGCCGCCGCGGTGAGCACATCGTGCGTCTTGCAGAACGTGAAGCGGATGAGGTGTTTCCCCAGCGCCGGCTCCGAATAGAAGGAGGAGCCAGGGACACCGGCGACGCCTACCTCTGACACGAGCCAGCGCGCGAACGCCGTGTCGTCGTCGAAACCAAAGGGCGTGATGTCGCAAAGCACGTAGTACGCGCCCTCGGGCCGGCGCGGGGCGAACCCCGCGGTCTCGAGCGCGCCCACGAGCAGATCGCGGCGCTTGCGGTACTCGGTGCTGAGGGACTCGTAGTAGGACTGGCCCAGCGAAAGACCGGCGGCGACCGCCTCCTGCAGCGGCGCGGGCGCGCCGACGGTGACGAAGTCGTGCACCTTGCGGATCCCGGCCGTGAGCTCGGGCGGCGCGACGATCCAACCGACGCGCCAGCCGGTGACCGAGAACGTCTTGCTCGCGCCGGAGATGGTCACGGTGCGCTCGGCCATGCCCGGCAGCGTGGCCATCGGGATGTGCTCGCC
>JBDTMY010000238.1:0-4814 GCA_039934015.1 Chloroflexota bacterium
CACAGCGAGCCTGCCGCTGACGTTCAAGGGAGAGGTCGCATAGTGGCCGAGTGCGCCCGCTTGGAAAGCGGGTAGGCGAAAGCCTCGCGGGTTCGAATCCCGCCCTCTCCGCATGGTGACTTCCACACGCGACCGCGTGCTCGTGTTCGACGTCAACGAGACGTTGCTCGATCTCGGCGCGCTCGATCCGCACTTCGCGCGCGTCTTTGGTGATGCCGCGGTGCGTCGCGAGTGGTTCGCGACGATGCTGCAGTCCGCGCTCCTCCTCACGGTCACCGGGCCGTACTTCGATTTCGGCTCGCACTTCCGCGCGGCACTCTCGCTCACCGCGGAACGTCGCGGCGTGACCGTGTCCGAGGCCGACGAGAAGGCGATCCTGGGTCAGGTTCGCAAGCTGCCCGCGCACCCAGAGGTGAATGAGGGCCTCACGCGGCTGCGCGACGCTGGATTCCGCCTCGCGGCTCTGACAAATTCCACGGGCCTGGTCGAGGAGGCGCAGCTCACCAACGCCGGCATTCGCGATCTGTTCGACGAAGCCCTCACCGCGGACGACGCGAAACGGCTGAAGCCCGCGCCCGAGGCGTACGCCACGGCCGCGCGCAAGCTCGGCGTGCCGCTCGGTCGCGTCCGCCTCATCGCCGCGCACGCGTGGGACGTTGCCGGCGCAATGCGCGCGGGCTGCGCGGCCGCGTTCGTTGCGCGTCCTGGTGCGCTTTGGAATCCGCTGCTCGAGAAGCCCGATGTGTGGGGCAGGGATCTGCTCGAGATCGCGGATCAGATCATCGCGCGCGACGCCTAGCCGATACCATGGTGGCGGTCGTGCTAGGCGGGGAGCTAGCGGTGCCCTGTACCCGCAATCCGCTCCAGCGGGGCTGAATTCCCTCCCGAGGTCCGGCGTCGCGGGTCCTGCTTGCGTCGCGCAGCGTTGACGATCGGGTCCTGTGCAGCGTCGGTCCGTGAACCCCGTCAGATCCGGAAGGAAGCAGCGGTAAGCGGTCGCCGTCGCGTGCCGCAGGCAAGCCTGATCCGAGCTGCGCGCGTGTGCGTGTTCGTGACGTCCGTGATCGACGGAGGGTGCACGGCCGTTACCTCTCTACGGAGAGCGGCGAACGCCGCTCGACTATCCTCGGTGTGTGCCCGAGAGCTCTGCCCTCTATCGCCGCTACCGCCCGCAGACCTTCGCCGCGATCGTCGGACAGGAGCACGTCACCCGCACGCTGAAGAACGCGATCGGCTCGGGTCAGGTCGCGCACGCGTATCTGCTGGCCGGCTCGCGGGGGATCGGCAAGACCACGATCGCGCGACTCATCGCGAAGGCCGTGAACTGCACCACGGCGAAGGACGGCGAACCCTGCGACCGCTGCGAAAACTGCGTCTCGATCCGCGACGGCAGCTTCCTGGACCTCATCGAGATCGACGCTGCATCCAATCGCGGTATCGACGAGATGCGCGACCTGCGCGACAAGGTCCGGTTCGCGCCGTCGCAGGGCCAGTACAAGGTCTATGTCATCGACGAGGCGCATCAGCTCACAAGTGAAGCGTTCAACGCGCTACTGAAGACGCTGGAGGAGCCGCCGCCGCACGTCATCTTCGTGCTCGCGACAACGGAGTCGGGGAAGATCCCGGCCACGATCGTGTCGCGCACACAGCGTTTCGACCTGCGGCGCATCCCGTACAAGGGCGTCGTGGCTCAGCTTGCGAAGATCATCGAGCAGGAGGGCCTGAGGGCGGAGCCGGCGGCCCTGGAGGCCATCGCGCGTCATGCGCAGGGCTCGCTGCGCGACGCGGAAAGCGTCCTCGACATGGTCGCGGCGTTCTCCGAAGGCGGCGTCAAGCTCGCGGACGTCGACGAGCTGCTTGGCGTCTCCGAGTGGGAAGAGACCTCCGCGCTCTTCGATGCGCTCGCCGCGAACGACGGCGCGGCCGGCGTGCGCCTGGTGGGCAGGCTCGTCGACGAGGGCCGCGACCTCCGTCTGTTCGTGAAGCGCGCCATCGATCACACCCGCGCGCTGGTGCTCGCGAACGCGTCGGGCAAGCCGCCGGAGACCGCGAGCGAGGGCGTGACCGCGAAGATCGTCGAGCAGGCGCCGAAGTTCCCGCTGCCGCGCCTCGCCGCGATCGCGAAGCGCCTCATCGAGACGGAACAGCACCTCAAGACGAGCGAAGGGACACCACTGCCGCTCGAGCTCGCGATCCTCGACCTCGTCACGCAGCCCGGCGTCACCGGACCCGCGACGCAGACGCCGCAGCGGCGCGACGCTCCGCCTGCCACCCGGTCCAGCTCGATCGCGCCGGCGGAACGCGGCACGCCGACACGCGCGCAGGCGCGCGCGCCCGAGCGTTCCGGTGTCATCGACCTCGCCGCTCGCCGCGCGCAGGGCGCGCTCACGCTCGGCGACGTGCAGAGGGCGTGGGCCGAGATGGTCGCGCACGTCAAGGAGCAAAGCGTCGGAAAGGCGTCGCAGCTCGTGAAGGCCGAGCCCGTCAATGTCGAGGGCAGCACCGTCGTGATCGGTTTCGACAACGACTTCGCGCGCGCGTACTGGCAGGACAAATATCGTGGCGAGCTCGAACAGGGTCTGTCGGAGCGCCTTAGCCTCACCGTGCGCGTGCGGTGCGTCGTGCAGCTGCCGGCCGATGCACCCTCGTCCGCCGAGGACCCGATGCTCCGCGCGGCACTAGAAACGTTCCGTCGTCCGGAACGCATCATGGAGATCGAGTGATGAAGAACATGGGTGACCTACAGAAGATGGCTCGCGAGATGCAAGCGAACATGGCGAAGGCGCAGGAGGAGCTCGGGGCCGCGACGGTCGAGGGCACCGCGGGCGGCGGCGCCGTCATCGTGGTGCTCACCGGAACACAGGACATGAGGTCCGTGAAGATCCAGAAGGACGCGGTCGACCCCAGTGACGTCGAGACCCTCCAGGATCTGGTCGTCGCGGCGTTCACTGATGCTTTGAAAAAGTCGCGCGAGCTCGCGGCGCAGCGGCTCGGCAGTGTGACCGGCGGTCTAAAGATCCCCGGTATGTGATGCCGAGCGCCCTCGCGCGACCGCTCGCGCGTCTCATCGACGAGCTCTCGAAGCTGCCGGGCGTCGGTCCCAAGACCGCGCAGCGGCTCGCGTACCACATTCTGCGCACGCCGCTGCCGGACGCTGACGCTCTCGCGAGCGCGATCCGCTCGGTGAAGACCGACCTGCGTTACTGCTCGGTGTGCTTCAACATCGCGGAGGCGGATCCGTGCGTCATCTGCTCATCGGACGAGCGCGACGGTGGACTCGTGTGCGTGGTCGAGGAGCCGCTCGACGTGCTCGCGATCGAGCGCACCGGCCAATTCAAGGGCCGCTATCACGTCCTTCACGGCGCGATCTCGCCGGTGAATGGCGTCCGGCCCGACGACCTGAAGATCGCGCAGCTGGTCCAGCGGGTCCGCGGCGGCGGGATCGAGGAGCTCATCCTTGCCACGAACCCGAACCTCGAGGGCGAGGCGACGTCGATGTACGTCGCGCAGCTGCTCGCCGGGAGCGGCGTGCGGGTCACGCGCCTGGCGCGCGGTCTCCCGATGGGCGGGGACCTCGAATACGCCGACGAGGTGACAGTTAGCCGAGCGCTGGAGGGTCGGAGAGCGTTCTGACGTGCATGACAGGTGCGTCCGCGTTTGCCACCGCCCAGAGGTGGTCGGCGACGCGGACGTTGTACGGGCAGTACGCCCAGGATCCTTCGTGGATCGTCATCGTGTCCGAAAGCGTCTTCGTGCTGCGCTGATGCGCCGGGTTCGAACAGCGGTAGCGAATGAGTGTTGGCATGTTCTTCATGAATTCTCCCCTCCGGCCGGTCCCGGTGTCGCCCTGGCCTGCGACCATTGAAGAGGGAGCCGGTATTGCGTACTAGATGTACGTTTCGGAACGTATGGCGCCACCGGCGGTCGTCCTTACCGCCAAACAGGCAGACGTGATCGAGCTGGTGGCCCGCGGCTACACGAACAAGGAGATCGCCGCGCGGAAGCGTGTGACGCCGCGCGCGATCACGGCGCAGCTCAGCCGGCTGATGCGCAAGTTCGATGTTCCCAACCGCGCTGGACTCATCGCGGCGGTGATGTCCGCGGCCGGTGTCGGGCTACCCAAGGGAATGATGCGCCCCGCGAGCGGCCTCGGGGCGCAGCTCCACATCGTCCCGGGTGACCCGGCGCAGGTGTACGAGAACGCGCCGTTCATGGTCGCTGTCACGCTCGGACCGCGGCATGTGTATTCCTTCGTGAATCGGCTTGCTGCGCAGGTGGCCGGGCGCCCGGCTGACAGTCTGGTCGGGCACAGCGTTCGCGAGGCTTACCCGGACATCGATCCGCGCTTCGCCTCAGCGCTCGATGAGGTATACGCGAGCGGCAACCCGTGGGCGGCCGGCGATACGGTCGTACGGTGGGTCCACCTCGATGGCACCAGCCGAGAGAGCAAGGCCAATCTCATGTTCCAGCCGCTGCGGGATGCGGAGGGCGCGGTCGTCGGGCTCCTGCATATCGGGGCGGAAGCCGCTGGCGGTTGAGAATGGTCGCGTCCTGGAGTGGTCTCGGGGCCTGCTTGATTGACGGGCCTGAGCGTGACTGGGTATGATGAGCATCCGCATCACGCCCGTAGGCCGATTCCACATGGGAGGTCGGGGCACGATCTTTAACAGCTGAAGAGTGACAGGAACGCCAAGTGAGATTTCGTTGATTTTTTGATCGAACTCGAAGCTCAAATGGACCGCCCGGAAGGGTGGTCTGATTTTTTGTCGGAGAGTTTGATCCTGGCTCAGGACAAACGCTGGCGGCGTGCATAA
>JBDTMY010000239.1:0-2445 GCA_039934015.1 Chloroflexota bacterium
GCGTCATTCGCGATAGTCCGGCGCGCCAAAAGGTGGAATGATGGGCCGACCCCACTACCGGAGGTCCTCTCATTCCTGACGCCATCGTTGCCGAAGGCTTGGTCAAGGTCTACCGCTCGAAGAAGACCGAGGTCCGCGCGCTCGACGGGCTCGACCTCACGGTGGCCGAGGGCAGCGTCCTCGGGATGCTGGGACCGAACGGCGCCGGCAAGACGACCGCGGTGCGGGTCTTCACGACGCTGCTCCGCCCCGATGCTGGACGCGCGACGGTCGGCGGATTCGATGTCGTGCGCCAAGCGCAGCAGATCCGCCACATCATGGGCCTCTCGGGTCAGTACGCGGCGGTCGACGAGAACCTCACCGGTCGCGAGAACCTTCAGCTGTTCGGCCGTCTGTATCAGCTCACCTGGACCGAGGCGGGCCGGCGCGCCGCCGAGCTGCTCGAGCAGTTCGGGCTCGCCGATGCCGCGGATCGCGTCGTCAAGACGTACTCCGGCGGGATGCGCCGCCGGCTCGATCTCGCCAGCGCGCTCAGCGGCCGGCCACAGATCCTGTTCCTCGACGAACCCACGACGGGGCTGGACCCGCGCGGTCGTCTCGGCATGTGGGACGTCATCCGCGCCCTCGTGCGCGAGGGCACCACGCTCCTCCTCACCACGCAGTACCTCGAAGAGGCGGATGAGCTGGCCAACAAGATCGTCGTCGTGGACCACGGAAAGATCATCGCCCGCGGGACGGCCGACGAGCTCAAAGCGAAGGTCGGTGGCGAGCGCATCGAGGTCGTGGTGCACGATCGCGCCGAGATCAAGCGCGCCGTCGAGCTCCTCGTTCGCGCGACGGAGGGGGAGCACACGGTGGACGACCACATGCGTCGGATCACCGTCCCGGCTCGCGGCGGCGCGCGCAGTCTCGTTCAGGTGGTCCGCGATCTCGATGAGGCGGGCATCGCCATCGACGACATCGCGCTTCGGCGACCGACGCTTGACGATGTGTTCCTCTCGCTGACCGGTCATGCCGCCGAGCTGGCCGCAGCCGGCGCCAACGGCGACGCGACCGCGGCATCGGAGAAGAAGAAGTGACCACTGCCACATCAGCGCGTACACCAGCGCGTCTCGCGAACGGGGGGCTGCGCCAGGAGATCGCCGACGGTCTGATCATGACCTGGCGCAACCTCAAGCGCGTTCCACGCATCCCCGAGCTGTGGATCTTCGCGATCCTGCAGTCGATCATGTTCGTGCTGCTGTTCGCGTATGTGTTCGGTGGCGCCATCCCGCTCCCGGGTGGCGGCTCGTACACCGACTACCTGATGCCGGGCATCTTCGCGCAGACGATCGTCTTCGCGTCCGCGACGACGGCGATCACGCTCACCTATGACCTGAGCAAGGGGATCATCGACCGGTTCCGCTCGCTCCCGATGGCGCGCTCCGCCGTACTCAGCGGACGGACGTTCGCCGACGTCGTCTACAACGGCGGGATCCTCATCGTGCTCATGCTCACCGGCCTCGCGGTCGGCTGGCGCGTGCACACGGACATCCTCTCGTTCCTCGGTGGCGTAGGGCTCCTGATGCTGTTCGCCTTCGCGATGGCCTGGCTTGGCGTGTGGATCGGCCTCCTCGTGCAGACGCCTGAGGCCACACAGCAGCTTTCGTTCACGGTGCTGTTCCCGATCACGTTCGTGTCGAACGTGTTCGTGCCGACGCAGTCGTTGCCCGACTGGTTGCGGCCGATCGCCGAGTGGAACCCGACGAGCGCGCTCACCGCCGCCACACGGCAGCTGTGGGGCAACCCGAATCCATTCGCCGCATCGGGTCTCCCGGCCGAACACCCGATCGAGCTCACGCTCATCTGGGTGGTCGTCATGGTCGCGGTCTTCGCGCCGCTGGGTGTGCTCAAGTACCGCTCGATGAGTCGCTGACCCGCCAAGTCCTACGTCTCCCCTAGGAGTTGGTAACGTGGAGGCGTGGAACGACTGCGGTATGACGAGGACGCCGCCTTCCTGCTGGCGGACACCTCGGCGACGCTCGCGCGGATCGTGCGCACCGTCCCGGCCGAGCGCCTGCGCGCGACGCGCTTCGGCGAGTGGACGGCGGTAGAGGTCCTGGGCCATCTCGCCGACGGGGCCGAGATCTTCGCCGACCGCGTCCAGCGCTGCGTCGACCTGGAGCGGCCGGCCATCGCGTCATACGACCAGGACGCCATCGCGGCGGAGCGGCGGAACGCCGAACGCGATCCGCTGGAGCTGTCTCGGCGCGTCATGAGTGCGCACCGCCGCATGGTCCAGCTTCTGGCGTCCCCGGATCGCCGCTCGCGCCCGGGGGTGCACGCCGAATGGGGCGAGGTCGATGCCGGCCACTTCGCGGCGTACCAGGCGAAACACGCGAGCGAGCACACCGGCGAGCTCGCCAAGGCGTTCCCGCCGACCGCATGACCGCATCGCGCGAGCAG
>JBDTMY010000240.1:0-3529 GCA_039934015.1 Chloroflexota bacterium
CCGTGCTCGAGCGCGTGGATCGTCATGTGCTCCGCGCCGTGGTACATGAACACGCGGCGGATGTCGGGCATGAACGAGATGGCGAAGAGATAACCGAGGAAGAGCGCCATCCGTAGCAGCCCTTCGGCGATGTTGAGGACCAGCGACGACTCGATAAGCTGGTGCGCCGCCTGCGTCGCGAAATACGGGATGCCCACGAAGAATGCCAGCGCAAAGAGGAGCGCCCCGCCGAAAACGACCGCGTTGCCTCCGCTGCTGATCGAACCTTCGCCTTCCTCGAGCTGCAGGTCGGCGCTCTTCATGAGCATGCGCGTGCCGTACGACAGCGATTCCCAGAGAACGACGAGGCCGCGCACGAAGGGCGCGCGCGCGACGCGGGACCGCAGCAGCAGCGAGCGCAGCGGCTCGCGGTAGCGGTAGATCTCGCCGTTTGGGAGGCGACAGGCGAGCGCGACGGTGCGGCGGCCGCGGATCATCACGCCCTCCATGACGGCCTGACCGCCGTACGCGGTCGGTGGATTCATGCCGGCGCCTGACTGCGCGGCGAAGGATCTTCGCCCCGCGCCACGGCTCGCCGCGGAACTTCGTGGCAGCCGCGGCAGCGCGCCTCGTAGGCCTCGTTCGCGCCGATGACGATGATCGGCTCGTCGAAGAACGCTGGGACCCCGTCGACGATGCGCTGTGTGCGCGTGGCAGGCTCGCCGCAGACGACGCAGATCGCCTCGAGCTTGTCGACCTTCTCCGCGAGCGCGAGCAGTGTTGGTACGGGCCCGAATGGCTCGCCCCGAAAATCGAGATCGAGACCCGCGCAAATGACGCGGTGGCCGCTCGCGACCAGCTTGCGAACGACGCCGACGATCGCGTGGTCGAAGAATTGGACCTCGTCGATGCCGACGACCGTCGTGTCAGGCGACATCAGCTGCAGGATCTCCTCGCCCACGAGCACCGGACGCGCCTCGAACGAGTCGCCGTCGTGCGAGCGCACGAGCTCGCTGTTGGAGCGAACGTCGATGGCTGGCTTGAAGACCTGCACAGCCCGGCGCGCGATGACGGCGCGCTTCACACGGCGGATGAGCTCTTCGCTCTTTCCGCTGAACATCGAGCCGACGATCACCTCGAGACCCGCGTGGGTGGAGGCGTTCTTCGGCGGCAGCTAACGGCCCGGAGCGGCCTCCGCCTTCGCGGTCGGCTGCTCCGCCTGCTTGGTCCCGTACCGCTTGTTGAAGCGATCGACGCGACCCTGGATGTCCAGGATGTGCTGCTTGCCCGTGAAGAATGGGTGGCACTTCGCGCAGACCTCGACGTGAAGCTCGGGCTTGATGGACCCGGTCATGAACGAGTTGCCGCACGCGCAGATGATCTTCGCGTCGACGTACTTGGGGTGGATCTTTTCTTTCATGGAATGCCTCTCTCTATGCCGCTGGGATGACGTTGACTTTGCGACGGTCGTCACGCGCCGGGGTGTATTTCACCTCGCCGGCGACGAGCGCGAACAGCGTGTGGTCCTTGCCGACGCCGACGTTCTGCCCAGCCAGCAGGCGCGTGCCACGCTGACGGACGAGGACGGTCCCCGCCTGGACCTGCGAGCCGGCGAACTCCTTCACGCCGAGCCGCTGGCCGGCGGAGTCGCGACCGTTGCGTGTGGAGCCTGCGCCCTTTTTGTGTGCCATCTCTTAAGCCTCGATCTTCGTGATCCGGAGAGTCGTCTCCGATTGGCGGTGTCCGCGACCGCGACGCTGACGGGTCTTGTTCTTGTAACGGAGGACCAGGATCTTCGGGCCCTTCCCGTGGGCGACGATCTCCGCCGTCACTTTGGCGCCGCCGAGCGCGGGCTTGCCGGCCTTCACGTCGTCGCCGTCAGCGATGACCAGGATGTCGCCGAGCGTGACCGTCTCACCGACCTTCCCGGCGAGGCTGTCGACGCTGACGAGGGCTCCCTCTTCGACGCGGTACTGCTTACCGCCGCTGCGGACGATGGCGTACATCGGAAACTCGGACCTACCGGACAGAAAAAGTCGTCGCGCCCGTGCGCGACGTATGAAAAGTATACCGGACGGCCGGGTCTCCCCGACCGCCCGGCGCCGAGAGGCTAGGCCCGCGCGCCCCGCGTAAGGGCCGCTGGCGCGCCCATCATCCGCACGAGGTAGGTCGCGATCCCAAGCAGGGCGGACAGACCCATGATCGGTGCGACGAAGGCGACCGGATGCGTGAACGCCGGCTTGCCCTCGCCCGATCCGACGATGAGCAGCACCGCGATGAACGCCGCGGCGCCGACGTTGAGCCCCCAGAAGATGATGTCGTCGGCCCATGGCCACGCGCGCGGGAGCACGGGATTCTTGCTGATGGCGATCCCGGTGTCCGACGTCGTCACGAGGATGGCGCCGAAGATCGCGTTCGTCATCACGCCCACGAAGTACGCGTGATCGAGCGCGTGAAGCAGACCGACGGACACCAGGCTGAAGTCTCCCTGCGCCGCGATGAACTGCTGCACCAGGATGGCTTGGAGGACGACCGCGAGGATCAGGAAGGGGACCGCGACCGCGATGTGACGCCTTCCGGTCGGCGCCATCCACGGGACCGCGAGCGCGGCCCGTCCGATGCGCGCCGCGGCGATGAGGATCCCGGCCAGAGTCAGAATCGTCGCGATACCGGGAAGCGCCTGCGCGAGCGCGGCCGGGAGCGCGGTCGCGAGTAGCAGACTCACCGACAGCAGCAGACCACCGACGAACAAGAGATAGACCTGCGCGAGGCCGAGCGTGGTGCGCTTCGCGCTACCGACCAGCTGCCACTCGGCGAAGCCGGCGGCGATGAGCACGAGGTACCCGCCCGTCTGCGCCGAGGCGTGCGCACCGACGAGGTCGGTGCCGGTCGGGAGCGCGTTGCCAGTGGCGAGCAGGACCTGAACGATGACGCCGAGGGTCGAGCCGATCACGAGCGTCGTCAGCCCGAGGATGACCGACAGCTTCGGGATCTCGAGCCGGCCGATGCCGCCGTCGGCCTTGGCGCGCGTATACACGAACCACCACCAGTACACGATGATCGCGAGCTCGGCGAGACCGAACACGCCGCGTAGGATGAACACGTTCGACCAGAACGCCATCACGTACGCGGCCGTGCCGAAGGCGCTCAGCATGACCGCGGCACTCAGGTCCTCTCTCTCGCGAGCGAAGATCCAGATCGCGATGCCGATCACGCCCATCGTGATCCAGCCGAGCGTCCCCGAGTGAAGGTGCGTGAGCAGCGTGGCCCGATCGAGGGCGCCGAAGAGCTGCGTCGCGTTCGCAAGACCAAGAAGAGCAGTGAGCGTGAAGATCATCAGTCCGTACTGGAACGCCTGCCGGACCGCCGGGCGTGCGCGCATGATCGTCCCTCCCTCGCCTACTGGCGCGTGAGCCTAGCGTGCGCGAGAGTCGAGCGCGACGACCTGCACGTTCTCTGGGAGAGAGCTGCGCGTCACCGAAAGCTTCGGCACCGGCGTCAGCTCCTTCACGCCGAGCTCGTGTAAGAGGCGCTCGAAGGGGCTGTCCTT
>JBDTMY010000241.1:0-3209 GCA_039934015.1 Chloroflexota bacterium
CTCCGAGCCAGATGATCCCCGCGAGGCGAAGCATCCGAGCGGTGAAGACCGCCACGAAGAAAACGCGATACCGCATCCCCATCGCTCCCGCGGCCAGGCCGGCGACGTCGAACAGCGGATTGAGCGGCACCGCGAGCGCGAACAGCACGAGTCCGGCGAGCCATTTCCGATCGGCGAGGCGATGCAGCTTCCGATACATCGGATGCTCGGAGACGAGACCCTGCTGCGCGCGACCGATCAGGAATGCGACGGACTCGCCGAGCACCGAACCGAGTGCTCCGAGCGCGACGACGAGCGGCGCGCTGTCGGCGGTGACGCCGAGGTGGGCGATGATCGGGATGTAGGGGATCGGGACCGCGACCAGCGCGTTCGCGAGGAAGCAGATGACGAACGCACCCGCGTACGCGAACGACGTCAGGGCGCCGTAGTCGATCGGCGCCAGGTACACCGCGATGTTGAAAGCGATGAGCAGAGCGGCGCCGGTCACCGCGATGACGACGTGATGGCGGTGTGTCTCAGCCGGCACGCGCGGCGCGGCGGCGATCATCGCGACCCTTCGCAGGCTCCCCACATCCACCGCGCAGGAGCGTAGGAGACGGCGGGTCCGGCGTCACTCCCCTCCGTCAGGTTTAGTGCCACTTGAAACGACCGCCATAGACTCGTCCTATGGCGACCGCGCCGGCGCTCCCCGGTGGATTCGAGCTCCCGCTAGAGCCGCGTCTCCCACGACTCGGCTCGGTCGACGCCGTGGCGCTGGAGGAGCGCGCCGACGTGCTCTCGAAACGTTCGATCAAGCGTGAATCCAAGCTTTTCGCGCTCGATCTCGCGATCCGAATGATGGATCTCACGACGCTCGAGGGCGCCGACACGCCGGGTAAGGTGGCTGCGCTCAGCTCGAAGGGCATCCGGCCCGACCCGAGCGATCCAGGCATCCCGTCCGTCGCGGCGATCTGCGTCTACCCGAACCTGGTCCCGTACGCGCTCGAGCGCACCCGGGGGACGGACGTGAGGGTGGCGTCCGTCGCGACGGCGTTCCCGTCCGGCCAGTCGCCGCTCCAGGTGAAGCTCGATGAGACGAAGTGGGTGGTCGAGGCCGGCGCGCAGGAAGTCGACATGGTCATCGACCGTGGGGCGTTCCTCTCCGGACGCTACGCGCAGGTGTACGACGAGATCGTCCGCGTGAAGGAGATCTGCGCAGGCCGCGCGCATCTCAAGGTCATCATCGAGACGGGCGAGCTCGGCACATACGACAACGTGCGTCGCGCTTCGTTGCTCGCGATCGCCGGTGGCGCGGACTTCATCAAGACCTCGACCGGGAAGGCCGCCACCAACGCGACGCTCCCCGTAGCCCTCTGCATGCTCGAGGTGATCCGTGACGTGCACGAGGAGACCGGGCGTGTCGTTGGCATGAAGGTCGCCGGCGGGATCCGACAGTCGAAGCAGGCCGTTCAGTTCCTGGTACAGGTGCATGAGACGCTGGGTCTCGCGTGGCTCACGCCGGACCGCTACCGGATCGGAGCGTCCACACTGCTCAACGACGTGCTCATGCAGATCCGCAAGGAGCGCACCGGCCGCTACCAGAACCCGGACTACTTCACCGTTGACTGAGCGCAAGCAGAGCGTCGTCCGACGCGCCGACAAGTCGCCGATCGCGACGGCTTGGGATTACGCGCCTGCGCCCGAGGCGCGCGACATCGTTCGCATCCAGGAGAGCTATGGGCTGTTCATCGGCGGCAAGTTCGTTGAGCCTCTGTCGGGCGAGCGCTACACGACGATCGATCCGGCGCGCGAGGAGCCGCTCTCCGAAGTGGCGCAAGCCAACCAGGCCGACGTCGATCGCGCGGTGAAGGCGGCGCGCGGCGCGTTCGAAGGGACGTGGTCGAAGCTGCGTCCGAGCGAGCGCGCGAAGTACCTCTTCCGGATCGCGCGGATCCTCCAGGAGCGGGCGCGCGAGTTCGCGGTCCTCGAGTCGCTCAACGGCGGCAAGCCGATCCGTGAGTCGCGCGATGTCGACGTGCCCCTGGCCGCCGCGCACTTCTTCTATTACGCCGGTTGGGCGGACAAGCTCGAGTACGCGTTCCCGAATCGAAAGCCGCGGCCGCTCGGAGTCGCCGGTCAGATCATTCCCTGGAACTTCCCGCTGCTCATGCTGGCGTGGAAGATCGCGCCCGCGCTCGCGGCGGGGAACACCGTCGTGCTCAAGCCGGCGGAGACGACTCCGCTCTCGGCGCTGCTGTTCTGCGACGTCCTGCGACAAGCCGAGCTGCCGCCCGGGGTAGTGAACATCGTCACCGGCGACGGACGGACCGGCGCGGAGCTCGTCGCGCATCCCGGTGTCGACAAGATCGCATTCACCGGCTCGACCGAGGTGGGGAAGGCCATCCAGAGGACGCTCGCCGGCACCGGCAAGCGGCTGACGCTCGAGCTGGGCGGCAAGGCCGCGAACATCGTCTTCGACGACGCGCCGCTCGATCAGGCCGTCGAAGGGATCATCAACGGCATCTACTTCAACCAGGGCCACGTCTGCTGCGCCGGCTCGCGGCTCTTCGTGCAGGAGTCCATCTACGAGACGACGATCGCGAAGCTGAAGCGGCGCATGCGCACGCTCCGCGTCGGCGATCCGCTCGACAAGAACACGGACGTCGGCGCGATCAACTCGAAGCAGCAGCTCGAGAAGATCGCCGCGCTCGTGCAGTCCGGCGTCGACGAAGGGGCGGAGATCTACCAGCCGCCCTGCAAGCTCCCGGAGCGCGGCTACTGGTTCGTTCCGACGGTCTTCACCAACGTCGCTCAGTCGTACCGCATAGCCCAGGAGGAGATCTTCGGGCCGGTACTGTCGGTGCTGACATTCCGCACGCCGGACGAGGCGATCGAGAAGGCGAACAACACCCCGTACGGGCTGTCGGCCGGCGTGTGGACCGAGAAGGGCTCGCGCATCCTGGCCATGGCGCAGAAGCTGCGCGCCGGCGTGATCTGGGCGAACACGTTCAACCGCTTCGACCCGGCGTCGCCGTTCGGTGGCTATAAGGAGTCCGGGTTCGGGCGCGAGGGCGGCCGGCATGGGCTCGAGGCGTACGTCACGTTGGACGAGGCATGAGCCGGCTGCCGGTCCAGAAGACCTACAAGCTCTTCATCGGAGGCGCGTTCCCGCGCTCCGAGTCAGGTCGCACGATGGTCGTCGAGGGCGCGAACGTCGCGCGCGCGTCGCG